>NZ_JANEWH010000069.1:0-24970 GCF_028069715.1 Kluyvera sp. Awk 3
CTATTTATGCTGCTAAAGTTTTCAATATATTTACAAAACTATTACTCTATTCAGAGTCTGTTCCATTTGGTACATTTTGCGAGTTTTTCATGAAAATCATTTCTGTGCGCTCAGCGACGCTGCCTGTGCTGCTGTTGCCGCTTGCTTTCTCCCCCTTTTCCTGGGCCGCTGACGAACAAACGTTAATTGTGACCGCCACGCCTCAAACCGTCTCTGAGCTGGATACGCCAGCCGCGGTCAGCGTGGTTGACGGCGAGGATATGCGCCACGCCACGCCGCGCGTTAACCTGTCAGAATCGCTCGGCGCCGTGCCGGGTTTACAAATTCAGAACCGGCAGAACTACGCCCAGGATCTCCAGCTGTCGATTCGCGGCTTTGGTTCACGCTCCACCTACGGTGTGCGCGGTATTCGCATGTACGTTGACGGCATCCCGGCGACCATGCCAGACGGTCAGGGGCAAACGTCAAACATCGATATTGGTAGCGTCGATCATATTGACGTGCTGCGCGGCCCCTTCTCCGCGCTATACGGCAACTCATCCGGCGGCGTAGTCAACGTCACCACCGAAAGCGGCAAGCAGCCCACCACGCTGGAAGCCAGCAGCTATTACGGTAGCTATGGTACCTGGCATTACGGTATGAAAGCGACGGGCGCCGTCGGCGACGGTAGTCACGCGGGGGATGTCGATTACACCGTGTCGACGAATCGATTCATCACCCGTGGTTATCGCGACCACAGCGCGGCGCGCAAAAACCTCGCCAACGCCAAACTGGGTGTACGCATCAACGATGTCAGCAAGCTGACCCTGCTGTTTAACAGTGTCGATATTAAGGCCAACGATCCCGGTGGGCTGGACTACAACGAACTGCACCAGAATCGCGAGCAGTCGCCGCGCGGTGACCAGTACAACATGCGCAAAAGCGTAAAACAGACCCAGGCAGGCCTGCGCTACGAGCGTCAGCTCAGTGAACAGGACGATTTAAGCGTCATGATGTACGCTGGTGAGCGTCAAACCACGCAGTATCAGTCGATTCCACGTGCCCCGCAGCTTAAACCCACCCATGCGGGCGGCGTGATCGACCTCGATCGTCACTATCAGGGCATCGATACCCGCTGGACGCACCGCGGCGAATTGCTGGTTCCGGTCAGCTTCACCACCGGCCTGAACTACGAGAACATGAGCGAGAAGCGTCGCGGTTACGAAAACTTCGTGATGAATGGCACCACGCCGGAATACGGTGAGAAAGGTAATCTGCGTCGCAATGAACGCAACCTGATGTGGAACGTCGATCCCTACCTGCAAACCCAGTGGCAGTTAACCGATAAGCTCAGTCTTGATGCAGGCGTGCGCTACAGTTCGGTGTGGTTTGACTCCAACGACCACTACATCACCGCGAAAAATGGCGACGATAGCGGCGACGCCAGCTATCACAAATGGCTCCCTGCGGGATCGTTGAAGTACGCGGTCACTGATGCGTGGAACGTCTATCTCTCCGCCGGACGCGGCTTTGAGACCCCGACGATTAACGAGCTTTCCTACCGTTCGGACGATCGCGGCGGACTGAACTTTGGATTGCAACCTTCGACCAACGAAACGGTGGAAATTGGCAGCAAAACGCGTATTGGCAACGGTTTGCTGACGGCAGCGCTGTTCCAGACAGATACCGATAACGAAATTGTCGTCGACAGCAGCAGCGGCGGACGTACCAGCTACAAAAACGCCGGTAAAACGCGTCGCCAGGGGGCGGAGTTGTCGCTGGATCAGCAATTCGCTGAAAACTGGCGCGCCAAAGCGGCCTGGACCTGGCTTGACGCGACCTATCGTACCAACGTCTGTGATGACGCCAACTGTAATGGCAATCGCATTCCAGGGATTGCGCGCAATATGGGCTTTGCCTCTCTGGGCTATGAACCGGAAAACGGCTGGTATGCGGGTGCCGACGTGCGCTATATGAGCGATATTATGGCCAACGATGAAAACACCGCCCGCGCGCCATCGTGGACGGTTGTCGGATTGAACACCGGCTACAAGTTCGATATCGGCAACTGGAATCTGGATGTGTTTGGCCGGGTCGATAACCTCTTCGACCGCCAATATGTCGGCTCCGTTATCGTCAACGAGTCGAATGGCCGTTATTACGAACCGGCTCCTGGGCGTAACTACGGCGTTGGCGTGAATGTCGCCTGGCGTTTTGAGTAAAGCGCGTGAACGTTTCCGGGGAAACCCGGAAACGTATTTGCAGATTAATGGCTAGGGCAATACTGGCGCTGTAAAAAATGCGCTGATTCATCAACAATCTGGCACATTGCCGTATGGCTGGCCATCGAGTCTTTTTTCTCCAGCGCCATCAGCAGGCGCTGATATAAATTGGTTTGCTGAAACGGTTCTACTGAATTTAAATATAAATAGTGGAAACTTGGCCCTACCCGAACCCATAATTGTTCGATCATAATCATTAAAGTGGGCATTTCCGCGTATTCATATATTCGAAAACGAAACTGGTAATTGCTCTGCAGCATGCGGGTGATATCACCAGAGGCTTTTGCTTCATGCAGT
Organism: Kluyvera sp. Awk 3; assembly: GCF_028069715.1. Classification (NCBI taxonomy): domain Bacteria; kingdom Pseudomonadati; phylum Pseudomonadota; class Gammaproteobacteria; order Enterobacterales; family Enterobacteriaceae; genus Kluyvera; species Kluyvera sp. Awk 3. Next base: position 2,559 of record NZ_JANEWH010000069.1, read on the forward strand.
AACGCCAACAGATGATGGAGTTCCTGCATTTTTTGTGCGGTCATATTCCCGGAGGCCGCCGCGGCCGCCATTCCTTCGAGATTTTTTCGTATCTGGGTTATTTCCTGATAGCTGGAATCGGTTAGCACCGGAACCATAAATGCCTGCGCCGGTGCGGCCTGCAATGCCCCCAAGGAGACCAGCCGCAACAGCGCCTCGCGAACGGGTGTAATGCTGATCCCTTGATTCGCGGCTATTTCACGCGTCACGAGTCGGGCGCCGGGTTTTAATGCGCCAATGATAAGTGCGTTCTTGATATTATTCTCAACCTGCTGTGTCAGGCTCATACGTTGTGCTTTAGCAAAATCCAGCATATTTATTATAACCCCACGGATAATTGGCCCAGAGCCTATAATAATTAATAGCTGGCGTTTCCTGTTTTGTGCAAAAAACACAATATATATTTTTCACATGTTGCAGACGTGAAATTAAAAGCGATTGAGAGCGCTTCGCCAAATGACGCATTAATACGTCATTAGCGAAATAATCACGAGAGTGGAAGATTCAAACGAACAACCAGATAAACACATGTATGACCGCTATCGTTAATAAAGCGGCAGTCGTTCGGCGGCCCCAGCTCCAGACAGTCGCCAGCCTGCATACGATGCCCGGTTTCCCCTTCCATGAAGAGCAATTCCCCTTGCTGAACCCAGATCAGCTGACGCGCCATCGCGTAAGCCGAAGCCGGCATCGGGATATCGCTACCTGCGGGAAGCTCAATTTGTACTAAATCGACAGGCAACTCACCGCGCGGCGAAACATGACGCCGCAGATAGTGGCTTTGTGGATCGTGCCACACGGGCTGGTCCGCGAAACGCAGCAGTTTCCCCTCCTGAATCTCGGCGCGGGCAATCAAGGTTGACATGCTGATGCCGAACGCGCCGGAAAGCCGCGCCAGCAGCGTCGCCGTGGGGCTGCTTTCACCGCGCTCAATTTTGTGAATCATCGCCCGAGATACGCCAGCGCGCTCGGCTAACTCACTCAGCGACCAGCTTCGCGATTCGCGCTCAATACGAATTCTTGCGCCGATCCGTTGATTTAAGTTGTCTTCAATAGTATTCATATCGTTATACTATAGTGAACAACACACAGGGTGCAACCATGCCTATTCGTTTTGCGACCAAAGAAGACTGCGCCGCGATTGCGGCCATCTATAATCACGCCGTGCTGCATACCGCGGCCATCTGGAACGATAAAACCGTCGATACCGACAACCGCATTGCCTGGTTTGAAGCGCGTCAGCTTGGGCACTTTCCCGTATTGGTCAGCGAAGAAAACGGCGTGGTGACGGGCTATGCCTCCTACGGTGACTGGCGCGCGTTCGATGGATTCCGCCATACCGTCGAACACTCCGTTTACGTCCATCCGGACCATCAGGGTAAGGGGCTGGGCCATATTCTGCTTGCCGCGCTGATTGAAGAAGCGAAACGTCGCGGCAAGCATGTGATGGTGGCAGGCATCGAGTCGCAAAACCATGCGTCCCTGCACTTGCACGAAAAGCACGGTTTTGTCACCACCGGGCAAATGCCGCAGGTGGGCACCAAATTTGGCCGCTGGCTGGACCTCACCTTTATGCAGCTTCAGTTGGATAATCGTCGCGATCCGGACGGTAAAGCATGAATCAATCCCTCACGTTGACGTTTCTGGTTGCCGCCGGCATCGGCCTGGTTATCCAGAACACGCTGATGGTGCGGATCACCCAATCGGCCTCGACGATTCTGGTGGCGATGCTGCTCAATTCACTGGTTGGTATTGTGCTATTCGTCAGTATTCTGCTGATCAAACACGGGCTGGCGGGCGTAAACGAACTCATCTCCACCGTTAAGTGGTGGACGCTGCTTCCCGGTCTGTTGGGTTCGTTCTTCGTCTTTGCGAGCATCAGCGGCTATCAGTACGTGGGCGCGGCAACCACGATTGCCGTGCTGGTCGCCAGCCAGCTTATCGGCGGTCTGGTGATGGACGTGATGCGCAGCCATGGTGTGCCCTGGCGAGCGCTGGTGGGGCCGGTGTGCGGCGCGGTGATGTTGATTGTCGGGGCGTGGCTGGTGGCGAGGAGACAGTTCTGAATCAGCGCCGCCTCCCCGCGCTGCGCCTGGCCGGGGCTCAGCCCGGCCAGAGCGGTTTACAGGATTGTTCCACCCTGAGTGAGCTGCTCTTTACGTGCCTCTTCCTGCTCGCGCAGATGCTGCCCGTGATGGGAAATCGTCACGCGCAGGCGCTGCTGCTGGGTAAAACGATCTTCACGACTCAGCTCTGCATCGTCGCTTAGCGCCACCAGCAGCTCATTCATGTGCGTAATCACGCTCTCTTCAATCGCCGCGTCAACGCGCGCGATGACCTCATCCAGATGTGACATACCTGCTCCTTAATTGATTTTCACTTTCGAGAAATCGCTGCCCATCAGGCTTACGCTGTAGCCGGTTACGTTGCTACGCGTGGCATAGAACGTTTTGCCGTTCGCCAACGCAATCCACGGCGCCTGCTGGTAGTAAATCTCTTGCGCCTGCTCGTAGAGCGCGGCACGTTTCGCCGGGTCGCTCACCACCAGCGCTTTTTTCACCAGGCCATCATACTCTTTATTACACCAGCGCGCGGCGTTAGAGCCCGTTTTAATGCTATCGCATCCGAGCAGCGTATTGGCAAAGTTATCCGGATCGCCGTTGTCCGACATCCAGCCGTACAGCGCGCTGCCATGTTCGCCTTTGCGGATACCGGAGAGGTACTCCCCCCACTCATAGGTCACAATTTTGGCCTTCACGCCCACTTTGGCCCAATCGTTCTGGATCATTTCCGCGATCCGGCGCGAGTTCGGGTTATAAGGGCGCTGCACCGGCATTGACCACAGCGTCACATCAACCCCCTTCTCTAACCCGGCCTGTTTCAGCAACGCTTTCGCTTTTTCAGGATCGTAGCTGTAATCTTTCAGATCTTTATTAAAGCCCATCATGTTTGGCGGGATCGGTGATTTTGCCACCGTTCCGGAGCCCATAAACACCGCATTGACGATCGCCTGCTTGTCGGTAGCGTAGTTCAGCGCCTGGCGGACCAGCACATTATCGAACGGCTTTTTCTCGGTATTAAACGCCAGATAGCCAACGTTCAGGGCTTCGACCGCATGTAACGCCAGATCGTGATTGTTTTTAATCACATCAAACTGTACCGGCGACGGCGCAGGGATAATCTGGCATTCGTTGGTTTGCAGCTTGGCCAGACGCGTCTCGACGTTCGGGGTGATGGCGAAGATCAGGTGCTTCGTCGGCACCGCGCCGTCCCAGTAGTTCGGGTTCGCAAGGTAGCGAATCTGCGAGTCAGCCTTATATTGCTGTAACACGTACGGTCCGGTACCAATCGGCCAGTTATCCACGTTTTCCGGCGTGCCTTTTTTCATCATTGCATCGGCGTACTCCGCCGACAGAATAGACGCAAAATCCATTCCCCAGTCGGCCAGGAATGCGGAGTTCGGCTCACTCAACACAAACTGCACGTGATAGTCATCGATTTTTTTCACCGATTTAATCAGCTTATCAAGACCCACGTCGTTGAAATATTCGTAGTTGCCTTGCGAAACCTTATGGTACGGATGATCGCTATCTTTCTGTCGTAGTACGGAGAAAATCACGTCATCAGCGTTAAAGTCGCGGGTCGGCGTAAAGAATTTATTGCTGTTGAACTTCACGCCCTGACGCAGCGTAAAGGTATAAGTCAGCCCATCCGGGGAAATCGTCCAGTCGGTAGCCAGCGAGGGAATCGGTGTATTTTTCACCGGATCAAAGTTGATCAGCCGGTTATACAGCGTTTGCGAACTGGCGACGAAGGTCGGGCCTGAGCTGGCGATTTGCGGGTTAAAGGACTCCGGCGAGGCTTCGGAGCAGTAGACGAGTGTGTCGTTGTTCGCCGCCCAGGCGGCGCTTGCCGGTAACAACGCGCTGAGCGCCAGCGCGAGGAGCGTTTTCCCTGTGGTCATGGTTATAAGCCTTTCGATTTTATTATATGAACGGCTTAATAACAGCACAGCCCCGGATAACTGGCAAATAACCAATTTGTCTCAGGTTATGCTGAATAACCTTAATTTGTTGGTTTCTTCATCGGCGATTCCTCAGGTTTGACTTAAGTCCAGCGATTCAATGCCGCGAGAATTACCCGATTTACCCCTCTCTTTCGCCGTTTGTTGCATTTTGCTTTGCGTAAAGTAATGCCGTGAAGAAGTCTATGGGACAGGAACGTGGCAAAAACTCTTTTACGCAGCGGAAGTCTTGATGACTTTCAGGCCGTAGGCGGCGGCGGGCAAACCGTATTTCATTCCGCGCTTCAGGTGCGCGAAACCCTGCGTTTACGTAAGCAAAACGCGCTGGTCGACTGCCTGGCGATACCGCAGTTAAATGATGAAGGCGACCGGGTGGACTGGTATTCGCCCATTGATGGTACGGCGATGAGCTGGAAAGCGGCGGATGAAACCTCACGCACGCGGGCGCTGCACTATTTAGAAGGTTTGCAGGAGAGCGCACGCACGCTCAGCAAAAAATGCCTGCAATCCGACAAAACCGCACAACAACTGTTCGGCGCCCTGCTGGATAAATCGCTGCAATTTCCCGGTGAAAATCACCTGTTCCTCGTCGACGGTAAGCCGGTTATCAGCTTCTGGGGCTTTGTGAACCTCAACGAAGGCGCACGTGAAGATGTATTCGACTGTCTGCGCTACGTTGAACCGGAACAACCACAAGCGCCGACCATTGACGAAGTGCCTCTCGTAGAAGAACCCGAACCCGCCGTGGTGACGTTTAGCGAAGCCGATGCGCCGCTGATTTCAGCGAATGAACCGTTGATTAATGCCTACACGCTGCCGGTGGAAGAGCCTGAAGAACCGCAGGCACCCGCCGAACCGATGGTACCGATGACGGTCGCCAGAACGCGCCGTCCGCGCTGGCTATGGGGCCTGCCGATTGCTGCCGCTGTTGCCGCCGTAGCGATTGCGGTTCCCATGATGATCCCGACCACTCAGGCTGAGTCCGAGCCCGTCGTTCAGACTGCCGACGCGCCAGCCCTCCCGCAAACGCCCGCCATGCCGGTATTAATTACCGACCTGCCGTTGCATCAGGCCAGTGTGAAAGCGGAACCGGTGGTGAAAGAAGAAGAAAAACCGGTGGTGATTGCCGTTATTCCAAAAGATGCGCTGGTGATGGATGCCGACCAGATGCGCGCAGGCACCACGCGCTTCCTCAACGGCAACTGGCGGGCACAGATGGATATCAGCGACGCGCATACTGGTAAAGCGCCAAGCCTGCGCTACCAGATTCAGAACAATAAAGGCGCCGTGCGCCTCGTGCGAGAAGGCAATATCGTCTGTAAAGCCGCGGTCTTTTCTGGCCTGCATCAAAACGGCGAGCTGATGATCAAAAGCCGCGGCAACGCCCAGTGCAGCGACGGCGCGCGCTACCCGCTGCCGGAAATCAGCTGTAAACCCGGCAACAGCAACGTGGCTGTGTGCACCGCCCGCTTTGACGCCAGAACGGTGGTACCGCTGACCTTTAAGAAGACGGGAGCGTAACCTATGCTGGTCACTCTTTGCGATTACAAACAGAGCGTCACATTAATTGCCAACAGCGGCGTGCAGTTTCTCGACTTTGGCCTTAGCCCGCAGGAGTCGCTGCAAAACGGTCGTTTCGTGCGAAAAACCGCTAACGGCCCGCTGCTACGTCTGGACTATGACGTCGTCAATCAGCGCTACACGCTGCCCGGTGAAGCCGGACGCGCGCCCGAGGTGGTGAAACCGGAATCGACCCTGGCCCTGCACCACTCACTCACGCTGTTAGACGGCATCTGGCTACCGCTGCCGTTCCTGCGTTTTAACCCGCCGCGCACCTTCGTTGAAGGACCGGACAACTGGGCGCGCGTGCAGATTCGTCGCCTGGCGGAACCGGACAACGCAGGCAATACGCACCGCGTGACGTTAGCGTTTGATAGCCAGATCAGCGACGATGACGCCAACGGCCTGTCGCCCGTCGCGAGCGATCTGCTCAACGGTACCCGCTTTGCGCTGGCGTGGCGCGACAATGAAATCAGCGACTTCCTCGATCAAACCTGGATTGACGGCTGGCTGCGAGAAGTATTCCAGCAGACCGTTGCCGCTCATGAATCCCGAAGCGAACGCGATGTGGCACAGGCGCTACGCAGTTTTGAATATCAGGGCCACTGGCTGAATATTCTGGCGCTGCTGGGCGAACAATTGACGGTGCCGGAAATTAAAATCGTCACCGCCACGCTGAGCACCCCGGCCATCCCGGTAGATTTGATCCTCGACGTGGGTAATACCCATACCTGTGGCGTCATTATCGAAGATCACGGCGACGCGAACGACGGTTTACGCCAGACCGCCGAGCTGCAAGTGCGCTCATTAAGCGAACCGCAATATCTGAATGAACCGCTGTTCACCAGCCGCGTCGAGTTCTCGGAATCACGCTTTGGCAAGCAGCATTTCTCGGTGGAAAGCGGCCGCGAAGACGCGTTTATCTGGCCATCGCTGGTGCGTGTGGGTGATGAAGCCCGTAAGCTGGCGATGCAGCGTTTAGGTACGGAAGGCTACAGCGGTATCTCCAGCCCACGCCGCTATTTGTGGGATGAGACGCCGACCGTGCAGGACTGGCGCTTTAGCCAGATGAATGGCAAGACCCAGCGCGAACCGTTGGCCACCGCCTTCCCGCTGATGAACCTGATGAACGACGAAGGCCAGCCGCTGTTTACCCTACCGCCAGACGAGCGGATGCCGGTCTTCTCGCCGCAGTACAGCCGCAGCACCCTGATGACCCATATGCTGTGCGAACTGCTGGCACAGGCGTTGGGGCAGATTAACAGTGTCGCCACCCGCCTTCGCCTGGGCTTCCCCGCCTCACCGCGCCAGCTGCGTACGCTGATCCTCACGCTACCGTCGGCTATGCCAAAGCAGGAACGCGAAATTTTCCGCCGCCGGATGTTTGAAGCTATCGCGCTGGTGTGGAAAGCGATGGGTTGGCACCCGCAGGATGATGATTTTGCCCCTGTCCGCGTGCAGGAAAAAAGCGTCGTGCCCATCCCGAAAATTCATATGGAGTGGGATGAAGCCAGCTGCGGCCAGCTGGTGTGGCTTTACAACGAAGCGATTTCCCATTTCTCCGGGCAGACCGAAGCGCTGTTTGCGGCGATGGCGCGGCCGGACCGCCAGCCGGAGCCAGGCATCGCGCCGGGCCGCGCGCTGCGCATCGCCTCGCTCGATCTCGGCGGCGGCACGACAGACATGGCTATCGCCCAGTATCAACTGGACGACGGTATTGGCGGCAACGTCAAAATCACCCCACAACTGCTGTTCCGCGAAGGATTTAAAATTGCCGGGGATGATGTCCTGCTGGATATTATCCAGCGCTGCGTGCTGCCCGCGCTGCAAACCCAGCTGCAAAAATCCGGCGTCGCTGACGCGCAGGCGCTGATGGCCACGCTGTTTGGCGACTCCGGCAGGCTGGATACTCAGGCCGTTCTGCGCCAGCAAACCACGCTGCAACTCTTTATGCCCATCGGCCACGCCATTCTGGCGGCGTGGGAACAGAGCGACCCGCAGGATCCGCTGGCTGGATTGCATGCCACCTTCGGTGAACTGCTGAGCCAGGCACCGACGCGTAACGTAATGAACTACGTCGGCCAGGCCGTAGAGCACGCATTGCCTGCCGGTAGCGCGCCGTTCGAACTGCTGGCCGTACCGCTGGAAGTGACCTTCAGCCGATTGCAGGAAGCCATGCTCGCCGGTGAGTTTACCCTCGCCGGTCCGCTGCACGCGCTCTGCGAGGCAATCTCACATTATGCCTGCGACGTGCTGCTGATTACCGGGCGGCCCGGCTGCCTGCCGGGCATACAGGCGCTGATCCGCTACCTTCAGCCAGTGCCGGTCAACCGGATGGTCTGGCTGGATAAATATCATGTACATGAATGGTATCCGTTCAGCCAACAGGGGCGTATCGGCAACCCGAAATCCACCGCCGCCGTGGGAGCGATGCTGTGCAGCCTGGCGCTGGATCTGCGCCTGCCGCACTTCAACTTTAAAGCCGCCGATATTGGCGCGTACTCCACCGTGCGCTATCTGGGGGTACTGGATAAAACCGTCAACACGCTGCGCGATGAAAATATCTGGTACCACGATCTCGATCTCGACAAACCCGGCGCCAGACTGGATGCCCGCCTGCACTTCCCGCTGCGCGGTAATGTTACCCTCGGCTTCCGCCAACTGGCGAACACCCGCTGGCCCGCGACGCCGCTGTATACGTTGAGCATCAACTCGCCAGAACTGGCGAAAGCCATCGCCGGAGACGGCGTGCTGCAGGTTCGCCTGAAGCTTGAAGGCGGTAGCCGACACGAAGCGCCGCTGTCGTTTGTGTTGAGCGACGCCTGGCTTCAGGACGGCACGCCGGTTTCGCCGGATGCCCTGACCCTGAAACTCAATACCCTGGCTGACCGTCGCCATAGCGGCAGCCACTACTGGATCGACAGCGGGAGCGTATTCCTCAAATGACCACGATAGCCGCAGTAATCGACTGGCTCGCTGCCGCCCGTCAGGAGCATCCGTTACTGGATGATGATGCCAACGCGCTGCTGATTCGACTGCTGGCGCTCGACGCCCAGCAGAAAGCGCGTAAGGACACTCGCTCCCAGCCTGCCAGCATCGCGCTGTTTGGCCATTCACAGGCCTCTAAAGCCCACCTGCTGCGCACTCTGTGCGGCAGCGGCGATGGCCGTCTGACGGTGCAAACCGGCAGCAAAACGCTGGACTACTTCAGCCATATCAATCCCGGTCACAGCCTCACGCAAATGGCGGTTCGCTTTAGCCGCGAGCAGCCTACGCCGGACGACGCCTTCCCGCTGCGGCTGGTGCTGATAAGTGAAGCTGAGCTGGTACAGCTGTTTATCGCCCATGCCTGGCAGCGCGGCGATATTCGCCCACCGGATAGCCACCTTATCGCCTCCCGCCTGCGCGGTTGGCAGAACCTGCGCCAGCCGCAGCCGGTGCCGGGCCTGACAGCGGCGGAAGTGGCGAGCGTGGCCCGCTTCTGGTGCGATACGCTACCGACGGCGTACCAGACGATCGATGACGATCTGTGGTACCAGTTCGCGCATCTCCTGCCGTCGCTGGATCTCACCGCGCGCGCACGGGCGTGGTCGCTACTGTGGGGTGAACAACAGGAACTCACCCAACAATGGTTGACGCTGGCACATACCCTGCACCAGGCGGGCAACCGCCGGGAAGTAATGGCGCCGCTGAGTTTATTGGTGGATGCGTTTACCCTGCCGATGGATGCGTTCCTGACGCCGGGCGTTGAGAGCGATGACGCGGTACTGGTGCATCCGCTCACCGACGATGGTTATCAGAATGCGGTCAGCATACCGGTTGCCACCCTGGCGCTGCTGACCGTTGAACTGGTGCTGAACGCGGAACAAGGCGTGCTCGACAATGTGGACATTATTGATATTCCCGTGCCGTCGCTCACCCCTGACACCCCGCTGTGGGCCAGTAAATGTCGCTGGCTGCTGGAAAACTATCGTCAGCATCGGCAACCGGATATCCTGCTGGTGTGTAACGCTACCGCCCAGCGCGCAGCGATTCCGTCTACCGCCAGGGCGTTACTGCGTTGGGTAAACGACACCCAACCCACGCAGGAGAATAAACTGCCGGGGCTGGTATGGGCCATTACGCCGGAAGACGATCGTTTTGTACATAAGCGTCACTTTGATGAGGCGATTCAACAGCTGGTTGGTAAACCAGGCCAACATTGGGGAACGCTGCAAGCGCTGGATCACAGCAGCCTGCAACGGTTGATGGAATGGCTGTCGCAGGCCACACAGCCTGAACTGCGCCAGCGCCGTTTTGCCGCCATGGCAAACACCCTTCAACAGCAGTTAATCACCCTGTGCCAGCCGCTGCTCGCGTCGACAAGCCATGACGCCACGCAGGCGGAAACGATGATTCGTGAACTGCAAACGCACGCTTCGCGCCACGGCGAGCTGCTGGAGAGTCTGCTTCCCGCTCTGCCCGCCTTCGAGGCGTTGTGCCAGGTTCAGCAGCAGCGTGAAGAAAAAGCCAGCGGGTTGTTTAATGAATCCGTCGACCTGTTCGCCGCTCCGGAAGCCGTCAGTCAGACTACGCCGACGTATCAGGATCGGGGATCGCAGGTCTATGCCCTGTGGTGTAAACATTTGCGCCAGTGGAGTCGCCAGCCGCACCCGCAGCTCACATCAGCCACTCAACAGCAGCTGGTACTTGCGCTGATGACCGCCAGCCAACGACAAGGGCTGGCGCAACAGTTACGCCACGCAAGCGCAGAACAGCAGGCTGGCGCGGCGCAGCTGCGGGCGATCATCGCAAACTTTATTCACTGGCTAGGCTACGCTGAACAGCCCGTCAGTCAGCGCCCCGCCAGCCGTATCGCCAAAGGCAGCGCGGTTTTCGCCCACGATGCGCCAACCTCCAGCGCACGCCTGACTCAGCTTGGCGAACAGCCGGTACACGCCGCCACACGCTACGTGTACGACTGGCTGGTCGCGCTGTATGCCCGCAGCACTGAATCGGGCGATTCAGTGAACCTCCTCCAACTCAGCGACAGCAGCCAGCGCGAGCTGCGGGCGCGACTCGCGTAACCCTCGGCGGCACAAGGATGTGAACCGCTTTCAAAAGCTGAAAAAAAGCGTGCGAAATCCGTATCATGGATATTCAGCACGCTTGCGCCTCTCTACACTCAGAGCGTTACCCGAGCCCAGAAGAGGTTTCCATGACCATCACCTGTACCCTGTTCATTAACGGCGAAGCGTGCGCCGCGCAAGGCAATGCGACCTTTACACGCCTGAATCCCATCAACGACGCCGTTGCGAGTACCGCTCCAGCAGCGGGTCTCATTGATGCCACACACGCCGCAGACGCCGCTGCCGCCGCGTTTCCCGCCTGGCGTGATACCACACCCGGCGAGCGACGTCGCCTGCTGCTTGCCGCAGCAGAAAGGCTTGAACAACGCCGCGAGCAGTTTATTGCCACCATGAATGCTGAAACCGGCGCGACGGCGCACTGGGCAGAGTTTAACGTCCACCTCGGCGCGGAGATCCTGCGTGAAGCTGCAGCGCTCACCACGCAGATTGAGGGCCAGGTGATCCCGTCCAATATTGTGGGCAATCTGGCGATGGCGACACGTCAGGGGGCTGGCGTGGTGTTAGGGATGGCGCCGTGGAACGCGCCGATTATCCTGGCGGTTCGCGCCATTGCTACCCCGCTCGCCTGCGGCAATACGGTGATCCTCAAAGGTTCTGAACTTTCTCCGGCGACACAGGGGCTGATTATTGATGCTCTGGCGGCAGCCGGATTCCCCGCGGGCGTGGTGAACTATCTGACCTGCGCGCCGCAGGATGCACCGGCCTTTGTCGAAACGCTGATTGCCCATCCAGGTGTCAGACGGGTGAACTTCACCGGATCCACGCCGGTGGGAAGGATCATCGCCCAAACCTGCGCGAAGTATCTGAAACCGGTGGTGCTGGAGTTAGGCGGTAAAGCGCCCTTGCTGGTGCTGGACGATGCCGATATTACCCAGGCCGCCGCTGGCGCGACTTTCGGCGCGTTTGCTAACGCCGGGCAAATCTGCATGTCCACCGAACGTATTATCGTTGAGGACCGCATTGCCGAAGCGTTTATCGCCGCACTGGTGAAGCGTGTTAACGCGCTACCGGACGGGCTGTTAGGTTCAGTGGTCGAGATGAAAACCGTTGAGCGCTGCAATGCATTGATTGACGATGCGTTGGCCAAAGGCGCGACGCTGCTGACCGGCGGCAAGGCCCACTCTACGCAGATGTCGGCAACGCTGCTCGATGGCGTAACGCCTGCGATGCGTATCTGGCACGAAGAGTCATTTGGCCCGGTGAAAGCGGTGATCCGCGCCCGTGACGAGCAGGAGGCGGTGCGTATCGCCAATGACAGCGCCTACGGTCTGTCGTCGGCGGTGTACAGCCGCGATACCGCCCGCGCGTGGAACGTGGCACAAAATCTGCAAACCGGGATCTGCCACATCAATGGCCCCACGGTACACGACGAGGCGCAAATGCCCTTCGGCGGCACCAAAGATTCCGGGTATGGGCGCTTTGGCGGTCGTGCGGGAATTCATGAATTTACCGAGCTACGCTGGGTAACGATGCAGACGCAGCCGAGAACGCTGCCGTTTTAAGCCGTCCTGCCAGGAATCAGGCCGGATAAAGCGTTAACGCTATATCCGGCTCTCTTTACGCTGCTACAGGTTTTCATTTTTCCCAGCGCGTGTTCCACTCCCAAAGACGGTTCGTGTTCACATCGTTCAACTGACGTGAAGGCTCCGCGTTCCCCTTAAATGGCCTGGCGGTAGTCGCCGCCGCGCCCCAGGGCGACAGGCTGTCATAGCCGCTATCAATCGTGCTGTTAACAATCAACACCTGCCCATTCGCGGTCTTGCCCGGCAGATACCCCGTTTTCCCTGCCCCCTGATCCCATGCGCGGCCCAGCTTGGCTTTGAAGGTACCTTTGTAGCCATCATCCGTCGTGAAACGGCTGTTTTTGACCAGGAAACCGTAAGGATTGTCGGGGAGCGTATTCGGTGCCAGCACATAGGCTTCCGGCGATTGGCGGCTCGAGACGGTATGGAAATGCACGCCGTCAAATACCACGTTGGCGCGACCGAAGACATAGTCAACGTCACCTTCAATGTAGCTATCCTGCACGTAAACCCGATTAATGCGATCGGTCAGCGCATCATTGCGCCGATTGCTGACGTTGAGATAGAGCGTATCCTGGCGCCCGAGCAGGCGAACGTTTTGCAGTTGAATGCGGTCGCCATCGGTTCGCAGAGCGACGCCCTGGTGGGTGCCGCCGTCAACCGTGTCGAGCAGGCTGTTGGCAATGGTTAAATTGACCAGTTGGAGATCGTGACTTTGCGACCAGAATACCGCGGCGCAATTGGTGCCGATCATCGCCGTGGTTTTCCCCGCACACAGCGCATACTGGTAATACGCCGGCGAGGTCGGCGGATAGTGGTCGGCGTCGACGGTCTGACGATATTTCGCCGGACTGAACTGCGAGTCCAGCGCCAGTTCAATACGTACATCCTCAGGCCCTTTTCCCGTACCAAAAAGGGTAATCGGCGGCGCATCGTCGGGGATATACACCGTGCCGCTGTAAACGCCCGGTTCAAGACGAATGTAGAGACGTTCATTGCCCTTATGATGAGCCAGAGCGGCATCCACCGCCTGCTGGACGCGGGTGTAAGGCGCGCCTTCTGGCGCGACGCGCCATGGTGTCTCAATGTGCGTCAGGGTAATTTCCGACGGCTGCCAGGGCCCCTGTGGTTGGCTGAACAGGCCACCCTGTGCAAAGTAGTTTTCGGTGGTATACGGTGCGGCTTCCTGCGCCGTCAGCAGCGGTCTTGTCGCCGTTCCTGTTGACGAAGGCGCGGCGCAGCCCTGTAGCACCAATGGCATACAGAGCAGCGTCGACATGCCCAGATAAGGTATTTTTGACATCGGTTCTCCATTAACAACGTTAAATAGAAACTGAGAACCGATAATAATGGAACGTTATTTTATTTTAACCCTGCACGATCACGCTTTACGAGATCAGGAAAGCCAGATCAGCAGGCCATATAGCACCAGCATGCACACTATCGTTAACCGGACAACCCGGCACTCAACGGGCGATTTATCGTTCATCGGCTTTACAGACGGAACGTCCCCTCAATCATCAGCTTCGCTTGCCCGTACAGCGAAACGCGACCATCAGCGCCCAACACGCAGCGCAGCGTGCCTTTACGCGCGCCGCCCTGCTGCGCATGGAGGGTATTTTTACCACAGCGTTCAGCCCAGAACGGCGCCAGCCAGGTATGTGCCGAACCGGTCACCGGATCTTCATTCACCCCGACCTGCGGGCCAAACCAGCGTGACACGAAATCAAACTCCGCATCATCTGGCGCCGTGACGATCACCCCGCGGGTGTTAAACGCCGACAGCAGGTTGAAATCGGGCGATAGCCCCTCAACGATCGCTTTATCCTTCACCAGCACCACAATGTCATCTGATTGCCAGAATCCTTCTACGCCATGGGTAATGCCCAGCGCGGCCAGCAGCCCCTGTGGTTCGTCAATCGGCTGGAGCGCTTTCGTCGGAAAATCCATGCACAACTCATCGCCCTGCCGCGTGACGGTCAGCAAGCCGCTACGGGTAGTGAAACGCAGCGTCTCTTGCGGATAGTTGAGTACGTTGAAAAGTACCCATGACGCAGCGAGCGTGGCATGGCCGCAGAGATCCACTTCGACCGCTGGCGTAAACCAGCGCAGATGAAAACCCTCATCAAGTGGTATAAAAAACGCGGTTTCGGACAGGTTATTTTCGGCGGCAATCGCTTGTAATACGCTGTCTTCTGGCCATTCCGTCAACGGCATCACCGCCGCCGGGTTACCGCCGAATGGCTGAGCGGTAAAAGCATCAACCTGATAAAACGCAAGCGTAGCCGGGAGATTATTGTTCATTGAGTTTATCCAGGTAGTTGTAGATTGTGTAACGCGTCACGCCGAGCGCTCTGGCGACTTCATTGACGCTGCCCTTAATTTTGAAAATGCCCATCGAATGCAGTTCGCTGACCACCCGCAGGCGAAACGCTTTTGGATTTTCCTCTGGGGCGGCCTGGAAACGAGCCAGAACCTCCGCCAGAGATTGCGCGGGTAACGAGGTGGCAGGATTTTCCGCGGGTTGTGCTGCCGACATACCGGAAACCAGATAATCCAGTTCTCGACGAAAACGCATCACCGGCTCCATGTCGACGTTGACGCAAAACGCCGCCACCGCCTTTCCGTTGGCATCGTAGTACAGCGTCGACGCGCTGCTTAACGGTTTACCGCCGCGCGCGTACGAGGTATAACCGCTGAACAGCCGCGTTGAGGATGGCGCCTGCGTCTCGTCGATAAGCCCCAGAAAACCATCATCTTCTTCTGGCCCGCTAAGCAGTCCATCGCCTACCTGCCGCCCGCTGACGTGACCGTTAACAATACCGACTACCGAGGATTGCGGCTGAGTTAAATCGTGCAATACCACTTCGGTATTCGCCGGTAATGTCGCTTTCAACGCCGCCAGCGAGGCGCTCAAGGTGGCGATGAGGGTATCCCGTTCCGCGCTCATGGCAGCACCGCCTGAAATTCAATTTCCACGTCGAGATCGAATGCCAGTCGGCTGGTGGTGACGCTTCGGCTGGGGAAACCCTCGGGGAACCATGGACGCCAGGCCTGATTGAACTCCGCGAAGTGCGCCATATCGCTTAACCAAACCTGCGCGCGCACCACATCGCGCAATTGCGCGTCACCGCGCGCCAGCGTCTCGCTGACCGAATGCATAATGCGATTAACCTGCTCGGTAATGGTACCGTACAGCGGCTGTCCGTCCGGACTCATTGAGACCTGGCCAGAAAGAAAGAGAAACCCGTTCGCCGCAACGGCGTCGGAAAAAGGAAAAGGTTTACTCGTGGGATAACGGACAAGTGCCATCGTCAACTCCTGCGGTTAAGGAGCCATAACGATAGCACTGCCCTTTTACACATTCAACAAAATTATAAATTTCAACAATTGTTGATGTTTATTGCGACTGTACCGCATCCATTTCATCAAAGACCTGCTGTGCCAGATGCATCGTGGCATTTGCCGCCGGCAGACCGCAATACAGCGCCGAATGCATGATCAGCTCTTTCAGCTCATCGCGGGTTACGCCGTTGTTGAAGGCCGCGCGCAGATGCATTTTCAGTTCGGCTTCGCGATTGAGCGCAATCAGCATGGCGATGGTGATCATACTGCGGGTGTGGTGGTCCAGACCTGGACGGGTCCAGGTTTCCCCCCAGGCGTAGCGGGTGATGAAATCCTGAAACTCTTCGTTCAGCGGCGTTAATTTTTGCAGCGTCCGGTCAACGTGGGCATCCCCCAGCACCTTACGGCGCACCGCCATACCCTGCTGATAGCGTTGATTATCTTCCATCATTCCTCCGTAAAAATGCGATCAACGCGGCGGTAAACTCTTCGCTGGCTTCGACGTTCGACAAATGCGATGCCGCCAAATCTACCTGGAAAGAACCGTCAATTTGTTGATGTAAATAATCGGCATCGGCTACGGTGGTCACCGGGTCCAACTCACCGGCAATAATCAGCATCGGCACAGTGATAGCCGCAACTTCGCCTCGTAAATCAGCCGCCGCCAGCGCTTCACAGCATTCCGCGTAACCTTCCGCCTCGGAGGTGGCGAGCTGGTGACAAAGCTGTTCAACCACCGCCGGTTGATGTTGACGGAAATGCGGTGTAAACCAACGATCCGCCGACCCTGCCGCCACCACGCCCATACCTTCAGTACGCACAGTGCGCGCCCGCGACAGCCAGTTGGCCTGCTCGCCAATCTTCGCCGCCGTATTCGCCACCGCAACGGCAGTAAAGCGTTCCGGCGCGAAACGAGCCAGCCAGAGGCCGGTCAGGCCGCCCATTGAAATGCCGCAGAAAAAGGCCTGTGGAATATTCAGGTGATCGAGTAGCGTAATGACGTCTTCACCCAATTGTGACAACGTCACCTTTCCGCGTTTTTGCGTTTGTCCATGACCGTGCGTATCGTAGCGCAACACGCGAAAATGCTCGGTCAATGCGGGCATCTGTGCATCCCACATAGCGTGAGTCGTACCCAGCGAGTTAGAGAGCACCAACACCGGTGCCGTTTCTGGTCCTTCAAGGCGATAATGGATGTTCATTTCCCTGCTCCTGATAGCGCGCCACAACCTGGCGCACAAAGTGGTCGGTACTGCCGAGTGCGGTCGCTGGGTCCAGCAGTTGCGAGAGTTGCGCTGAAGAAAGATGCTGGCTGACCAGCGGATCGTTCTCCAGCAGTGGTTGTAACGGGCAATCCAGCGCTATCGCCCGATGACAGATTTTTTCTACCTGATGATGAGCGTCGGCTTTGCCAATATAGGCCGCCAGCGCCTGAGTAACGGATTCGGCCATAATCAGACCGTGGGTGATATCCAGGTCGGCGCGCATCTTCGCCGCATTAACCTGCATACCGCGCAGCAGATATTCACTGTTTTCCAGTACGCCGCCAGTCAACATCACTAACTCTGGCAATGTTTCCCACTCGGCCTGCCAGCCGCCCAGCGCACGCTCATGCTGTTGAATTTGTGCGCCGTACAGCGTCGCCATCAACCCGGGTATACGCTGTACGGCGGCAAGAATCGCCGCGCAGCTTACCGGATTGCGCTTATGCGGCATCGCAGACGACCCGCCACGACCTTCGGCAATCGGTTCGCTTACTTCGGCGACTTCGGTTTGCATCAACAACGAAAAATCATTGGCAAATTTGCCCAATGTGCCGCTAAGCCCCGCAAACCAACTCGCCACTTCAACAATACGATCGCGCTGGCTGTGCCAGGGGGTATCGGGCAGCGAAAGGTTGAGCGTGTCGGCCAGCCGCTTCGCGACCTCTGGCCCTTTGTCTTTCAGCGAGGCCAACGTCCCCGCCGCGCCGCCAAACTGCAGAGTCAGTACGCGCGGGCGCAGTTCATCCAGCCGCAATTGCCAGCGCAGCAGCGCGTCAAGCGTACCGGCCAGCTTCAGACCAAAGGTGATAGGGAGCGCGTGCTGCATCCAGGTGCGGCCCGGCATCAGCGTGTGTTGATGGCGGGTAATTTGTTCGGCCAGCACTTGCGTAAGGCGACGAAGACGGACTTGTGTCTCATCGAGCGCCTTGCGCAGCTGTAAAATCAGCCCGGTATCAATGGCGTCCTGGCTGGTTGCTCCCCAGTGGACGTAGCGTGCGGCTTCAGGATCGTGCGCTTTCACGCGCTGCGTCAGCTGCTTAACCAGCGGTATCGCCAGATTGCCGGCGTTGGCCGCCGCGCTCGCCAGTGCGGGTAAATCCAGCGACTGCGCCTGACAGGCTGCGGCGATCGGCGCAACCGCAGCGTCGGGAATCACCTGACACTGCGCCTGTGCGTTCGCGAGCGCCGCTTCAAAATCCAGCATCCCCTGCACCGTTTGCTCGGCGCTGAAAAATTCCGTCAGCGCCTGGGTACGCAATAGCGGGGTCAACAAACTCATTCCAGCTCCTTATACGCGTTCAATAATCAGCGCGATCCCCTGGCCGACGCCGATACACATCGTGCATAGCGCATAGCGCCCGCCGGTACGACGCAGCTGGTAGGCCGCGGTCATCGCCAGCCGTCCACCGGAAGCGCCCAGCGGATGCCCCAGCGCAATCGCCCCGCCGTTCGGGTTCACGTGCGCGGCATCATCCGGCAGACCTAAATCGCGCAGCACGGCCAGCGCCTGGGCGGCGAAAGCTTCATTCAACTCGATAACGTCCATCTGCGCCAGCGTCAGACCCGTTTGAGCCAGGACTTTCCGTACCGCTGGCGCTGGCCCGAATCCCATAATACGTGGCGCAACACCGGCAGTTGCCACGCCGACGACGCGAGCCAGCGGCTGTAAATCATTCTGCGCCATCGCCTGCTCGCTGGCTAACAGCAGCGCACAGGCGCCATCGTTTACCCCGGACGCGTTACCCGCGGTGACGGTCGCATCAGGGCGCACCACGCCTTTCAGCTTCGCCAGCGCCTCAAGCGAGGTGCTGCGCGGATGTTCATCCTGGGCAAAACACAGCGGTTCACCTTTGCGCTGCGGGATCCACACCGGGATCAGCTCGTCATTAAACGCGCCATTGGCCTGCGCCTGTGCGGTACGCTGCTGGCTACGTAGCGCGAAAGCATCCTGGTCGGCACGGGAAATGGTAAAATCGGTCGCCACGTTTTCTGCCGTCTCCGGCATCGAATCCACGCCGTACAGCGCTTTCATTTGCGCGTTGATAAACCGCCAACCGATGGTGGTATCTTCCATCTTCATGGCGCGGCTGAACGCGCTTTCCGCTTTGCCCATCACGAACGGCGCACGCGACATGCTCTCTACGCCCCCCGCAATCATCAACTGGGTTTCACCGCTTTTAATCGCCCGCGCCGCCACGCCAATGGCGTCCAGGCTGGAGCCGCAAAGGCGGTTGATGGTGCTGCCAGGTACTGTTTCCGGCAGCCCGGCCAACAGCAGCGCCATACGCGCGACGTTACGGTTATCTTCCCCGGCCTGATTCGCGCAGCCATAAATCACATCGTCAATACGCGCCGGGTCAAGCCCGCGATGACGCTCCAGCAACGCTTTCAGCGGCAGAGCGGCCAAATCGTCGGCGCGTACGCCAGCCAGAGTACCACCAAAACGACCAAACGGTGTGCGTACCGCGTCGCAGATAAATGCTTGATTCATCATCATTCCTTAGGCGCTTTCCGCGACCGCGTCGTAAATCAGGGTAACAGGGGTAATACGCTGTAATTCATCGAAAGAGATACCGTTGAAGATTTCCCGCACCACCGGGCCATTGGGGGTGATATCAATGACGGCGAGATCGGTATAAATGCGGCTGACGCAACCGACGCCGGTCAGCGGATAGGTGCAGTGTTCCACTAACTTACATTCACCGTCACGGGTCAGGTGGTCCATCATCACAAACACCTGACGTGCGCCAACGGCCAGATCCATCGCCCCGCCAACGGCAGGAATCGCGTCCGGCGCGCCGGTGCTCCAGTTGGCGAGATCGCCGGCGGCAGAAACCTGGTAGGCTCCCAGCACGCAAATATCCAGATGGCCGCCGCGCATCATGGCAAAGGAGTCGCCATGGTGGAAATAACAGCCGCCCTGCAGCAGAGTCACGTACTCTTTGCCGGCGTTAATCAGTTCGGGATCTTCTTCACCGGGCGCCGGTTTTGGCCCCATGCCCAGCAGGCCGTTTTCGCTGTGTAAAAAGACTTCTTTATCAGACGGCAGATAGTTGGCAATGCGGGTCGGCAGGCCAATGCCCAGGTTCACGTAGGCGCCTTCCGGAATGTCCTGCGCCACGCGTTTTGCCATATCGTCACGAGAGATTTTTTGCATTGTCGGCTCCTTAAGCTCGCTGCGCCTGAGCGGTGAAAGATTCCTGCGCGAACACGCGTTGCACAAAAATGCCCGGCGTGACGACGTTTTCCGGGTCGAGATCGCCCAGCGCCACCATGCTGGTGACTTCCACAATGGTGGTTTTCGCCGCCGTGGCCATAATAGGCCCAAAGTTACGTGCCGCTTTGCGATAAACCAGGTTGCCCCAACGGTCAGCCTGGTGAGCTTTAATCAGCGCAAAGTCGGCGCTAATCGGGTACTCCAGCACATAGTGGCGGCCATCGATTTCACGGGTTTCTTTGCCTTCCGCTAACGGCGTGCCGTAGCCCGTCGGGGTGAAAATAGCGCCAAGGCCTGCGCCAGCGGCCTGAATGCGGGCGGCCAGGTTCCCTTGTGGAACCAGTTCCAGCTCCACTTTGCCGCGGCGATACAGGTCGTCGAAAATCTGTGAGTCGACCTGGCGTGGGAATGAGCAGATCATTTTACGTACCCGCCCGGCCTTCAACAGCGCCGCGAGGCCGATTTCACCGTTTCCGGCGTTGTTATTGATAATGGTCAGGTCGCGTGCGCCCTGTTCAATCAACGCATCGATCAGCAGCGTTGGCTGCCCGGCCGGCCCAAAGCCGCCGATCATAATGGTCGCCCCATCGTGAATACCCGCGACGGCATCCGCCAGCGTCGGCACACTTTTATCAATCATCAGGTTGCTCCTCGTTGTGCGGTTATCGCACTAATATTCGTTGTTCGCACAAAATGTGACCCGCTTAACGATGCGGGTCAAGGGCGATAATCGAAATATGGTGCGATAATCGAACATCGTGTATGTTTAGGCTGAGAATGTGATCGACGGCATAATCGGAGAGAAAAATGGAGAAGCATCCAGACGATATTTTGACGGGTGATAGCGACCCGTTTAAAGGTGACCCTAACTTTATGGCCTCGCTAGCGCGTGGGCTGGAGGTGATTCAGGCCTTCACTCCGCAGCGGCGGCTGCTGTCGATTTCGCAAATCAGCCAGAAGACGGGGATCCCCCGCGCGGCCGTCCGTCGCTGCCTGTATACCCTGGGTAAATTGGGGTTTGTCTACGCCGAGGATGGCAAAAATTTTCAACTGCGCCCGCGCATTTTATCGCTGGGGCACGCATGGCTGGCCTCTACGCCCCTGGCACGTTCCGCGCAGCCGGTGTTGAAACATTTAAGCGATATGCTTAATGAGTCCTGCTCAATCGCCACCCTCGACGGCGACGATATTCTCTACATCGCCCGAGCGTCCAGCTCGCGCATTATGACCATAGACCTGGATATCGGCAGTCGTTTGCCGGCGTGGTCAACCTCAATGGGGCGCGTGCTGTTGAGCTACCAGCCAGAAGAAAAACTCAACGATATGTTGGCCCGCATCACCATGATCCGCTATACCCCGCAGACCATTTCGTCTGTCAGTAAGCTGCGCAGCGAGCTGAAGGCGGTGCGTCAACAGGGGTATGCGTTAAACGATCAGGAACTGGAGATGGGGCTGCGTTCACTGGCGGTGCCGCTGTTTAATTCGCAGGGCCAGGTGGAGGCGGCGCTGAACGTCGGCGTCCATGCCGGACAGGTATCCGCGGCTGAATTGCTGGATCGCGTGTTGCCCGAACTGCAAAAAGCCGCATCAGAGTTGACGCTTTTGCTGCGTTAGCGGCTACGTTTAGCGTGGCGCTCCCAGTTTTCCTGTTTCGCCGCCGCCGATTTACGCAGCGCCACATAACATGCGCCGCTACCGCCATGATGCGGTAGCGCGCTACAGAAAGCCTGAACGTCGTCGAATTCAGTTAACCAGCGAGCAAGATAGCTGCGAATAATGTTTGCGTGCGAGCCCTCTTCCTTACCTTTACCGTGAATAATCAGGATATTGCGTAAATTGTCTTGTTCAGCCTGTAGGAGAAAGGCAAACAGGCTCTGACGGCACTGTTCAACGGTCTGCTTACGTAAATCCAGGCTGGCCTGCTGGCTGTATTTGCCCTGCCGCAGTTTATCCAGAACGCCTGTCTGTAGCCCTTCTCGCTTAAACTCCAGCGGGGTGGCGAGCGGGACAATGTCGAGAAAACCGGTGGTGAGAAAATTATCGAGCTGCAGTGTATCCACCTGCTGGCGGGTTCGGGCGTTGCGCACTGGCTGCCAATGAATGTCGCTGTGGCGCTTCAGCGGCTGGACATCCTCCATGGCGTCAAGAAACAGCGATTTGTCGTCAAGATTCATGAGAATTCCCCCCCTTATTACCACAGGCGGATACTATAGCCGCGCGGCCTTGCAGGCTCAATGCTTTTCCCTTTGCGTCAAAATGATTGGCATGCAAAATATACAGCACGATAATTAATTTTCTTCACTTATGATT
>NZ_JANEWH010000007.1:0-72095 GCF_028069715.1 Kluyvera sp. Awk 3
TGTTAATGGTGATGGTTTATGTTTGTTAATAAATTATTGATAGTGGTTTCTTTATTGGGTACCACAGTGGCTTACGCTGCTGATGATATGGTTGCCGCGCAACAACAAGTTGCTCATGCTCAACGTATGCTGGATGCGGCACAAGGCG
Organism: Kluyvera sp. Awk 3; assembly: GCF_028069715.1. NCBI lineage: Bacteria > Pseudomonadati > Pseudomonadota > Gammaproteobacteria > Enterobacterales > Enterobacteriaceae > Kluyvera > Kluyvera sp. Awk 3. The sequence continues at coordinate 149 of NZ_JANEWH010000007.1, forward strand.
ATGTTGATTCTGTAAATGCGAATTATGGTCATGGTACTGTTGTGGGCTGGGCGCAAGCGGCCAGTGAGGCGGGGGCGTTACGTTCACAGGCCCAGGCCGATTTGAAAGCGGCGCAAGTTAATCTTGCTAACGTGTCAGCTAATACCATGAATGTCGCGGCTTCAAGCCTTAATCCGGCAACTAAGGTCCAAACCAAAAATGGTGTTGTCGCCGCGGGCTCTCTCCCCCCAACAACACAAGTTGCTATTGCCTACCACAGCGTATTTAGCAAACCAGTGCGCGGTGGAAACAGCCATTCTTCAGGCTTTGATCATGGCGAGCATGGAACCGGCAACGGTGCCAACAATGCCGCCAACTCTCACAGCGCTCATGGTTTAGGTGGTGGAGATCATATCGGTGGCGGTCGTACAGGTGGGGGTTTCCACTACTGATAGTTAAGGTCAGGTAGGATAATTTCAATATATTCTCAGCAAGTCGTCAGGTATTTTCCTGTCATGCCGATTAAATAGACCCGCTCATGAGGCGGGTTTTTTTATTGGTTATTGTGTGCCTGTTTCATTACGACTAAACACAAAAATGACGAGGGTTATCTTAAATCTACCAGCGTAATACAAAAAAGGCTGAGGTTACGGGATTGCTTATTAAGTCACGGATTCAGGAACAGATGAAAAACACGTAATATCAAACGAGAGACAAACAGCCGGATATTTTGAATTCCTGACATAGCTGTGGGTGTAGGGCAGGTTTGAGATGTATTTGGTCGATTTGGAAAATAAAAAAACAGGGAATAGTCCCTGTTTTCTCAAAGAGTTGGTCGGCACGAGAGGATTTGAACCTCCGACCCCCGACACCCCATGACGGTGCGCTACCAGGCTGCGCTACGTGCCGACGCATGGGGGAAATACTACCGCTTTTATCGCCGATTGCAAGCAGGTAACTCACTGATTGATTCATAATTAATCAATCAGTTAGCGATAAACCGTTTTTCCTCGGTCAGCACCTGTAGCAGCAAGCTGAGCTGGGCTTTCTGGTCACGTACGCGGTCGCCCTCGGCAGTCCAGGTTTTATAGTGGCCGTTATGATCGAGCACTACAGTGATGGCGGGCGTGGTGATCGCCAGCGTGTTGCTATCGGCCGCGGTAACCCAGTTATGGCGGCGGGTCGCGCTGAACAGATCCTGACCCTGCGAGTACTCGTTGGCAGGGGTGCTAACGTGCAGCAGGCGCTGCATCAGCGTGGTCATCACATCTTTATGGTCGGTCAGCAGGTCGATGCGCTGTGCCGGGGTACCAGGCCAGTGGATGACCAGCGGTACCTGTAGCTGGGCTCGCGACCAGTTGAAGCTATTTTTCTGCCCGCTGAGCGGCACGCCGTGACCGGCGGTAATAATCACTACCGTATTCTCAAGCTTGCCAGAATCGCGCAGAGCGTCCAGTAAGCGGCCGATTTGCTCATCGACCTGCGCGGCTGCGCGGCTGTACTGACGATCGCTTGCCTGCGCGCTGCTGACGTTCGTGCCGTTAAACGACACCCATGAGAACCAGCGTGTTTCGTCCTGCGCATTGTTGGTCAGCCAGTTTATCCATTGGCTTGCCGTCTGGGTATCATTCTGCGACTTGCCAGGGGGCAGGGAGAAGTCGGACAGCAGCGCCTGACGATAAATCGGGCTTTCAAAGCCGTCAGAAGAGAACAGCCCCAACTGGTATCCCTGCTGATTAAGAGCGCTGATGAGTGCCGCTGGCACACGCGCGGCAAGCACGCCGTCCATATAGCCAGGCGAGATGCCGTAGAACAGGCCGAAGATACCGCTATCGGCAGTGTTACCGGCGCTCATATGCTGGGTGAAGTTAACGTTATCGTTGGCAAAGCGTGCCAGCGACGGCATCTGCTGCTCAAAGCGTGAATAGTTCAGCCCATCGACGGTAATCAGCAGGACGTTTTGGCCCGCACCCATATCGCGATAGCGTAGATCGCTCAGCGGATATTGTACGGTGACCGCTTCCGGGTCGCCTTGCTCCACCAGGCGTCGCTGGTAGTCCTGCGCGTCAAGCAGCCCGTGTTTCTCGAGGAAGCGGCGGGCCGTCATCGGGTAGGAGAGCGGCAGGTTGGCGCGCTGCATGGTGATTGGGCGATAGAAATTGGCATCCGCCCAGATATACATCACGTGCGAAGCGATAAATGAGGCAAAGAAAAACCAGGCGACCGGGCGCGCGTAGTGTCGGCGGCGCGTCAGGCTGCGCAGTTTCTGCCAGCTCCAGGTGGCAAACAGCATTTCGACGAGCAGAATCACCGGTACGCTGATAAACATCAGCTGCCAGTCGCGAGCCGTCTCATTTTGATCGGGGTTGATAACCAGCTCCCACACCACCGGGTTAAGGTGCAGGTGGAAGCGGGTAAAGACCTCGCTGTCGATAATCAACAGCGTCATGCCCGCCGTCGCCAGAATAGCGGACAGGAAGCGCATCAGGCGCTGGGACATGACGATAAAGGTCAGGGGGAACAGAATCAGCAGATAGGTGGAGAACACCAGAAAGCTGAAATGCCCGACAAGGCTGATGTAGGAGAAAACCCGTCCTGCCAGCGTCGTCGGCCAGTCGGCGACAAACAGATAGCGGCTACCGAGCACCATGGCCAACAGCATGTTGAACAAGGCGAACCAGTGCCCCCAGCTAACCATCTGGGAGACCTTTTCTCGGTAAGGCTGACGATGTGTCACCATAAACTGTTGCTTGTACCCTTAGTGCGCAGAATCGCTATTAATGGAAGATTGCAGCGCCTGGGCAAAAGAACGCGCGATAGCCTGGCGTTGAGCCGGAGCCACGCTGCTGTTAATCAGGTTGGTTACCATATTGCCCAACACCATCAGAGAAAGGTCGGTCGGGGCCTTATGTTGTTCCAGCACGTTAGCCAGCTCGCTCAGCAGCTGTTCTACGTGTTCATCACTATAGCGGGATTGTTGTGGCATAAATCGAAATCTGTCTGTTCATTAAAGGGCAGTATATTACCGTAGCAGCAGCATTTTTTCCGCTTTTTTTCGGCGTAACGCGTTATCCTTTGCGCATTATACTGCCGCGACCTCGGTAATATGCGAGTTGCACTGTTATATCGGGGGTGGTTGAATACACCCGATCTTAAAGGAGAGTTTAACATGAGTCTGGATATCGACCAGATTGCTTTGCATCAGCTCGTCAAACGCGATGAGCAAAATCTGGACGTGGTGCTGCGCGACACGCTGCTGGAGCCCACCGCGCCGGTTGAAGAGATGATGGCCGAGCTACATCGGGTGTATAGCGCCAAAAACAAAGCCTACGGCCTGTTTACCGAAGAGAGTGAACTGGCGCAAACGCTAAAATTACAGCGCCAGGGCGAGGAAGATTTCCTCGCGTTTAGCCGCGCGGCCACAGGGCGTCTGCGCGATGAGTTAGCGAAGTATCCGTTCGCCGACGGCGGCATTGTGCTGTTCTGCCACTACCGTTATCTGGCGGTGGAGTATCTGCTGGTGGCGGTGCTGAACAACCTCAGCAGCATGCGTGTCAACGAGCAGCTGGATATCAGCGCGACTCACTATCTGGATATCAACCATGCGGATATTGTGGCGCGAATCGATCTCACCGAGTGGGAAACTAACCCGGAATCGACCCGCTACCTGACCTTCCTCAAAGGCCGCGTTGGGCGCAAAGTCGCCGACTTCTTTATGGACTTCCTCGGTGCCAGCGAAGGGCTAAACGCCAAGGTGCAGAACCGTGGTTTGCTGCAGGCGCTGGATGATTTCGCTGCTGAAGCGGAGCTGGATAAAAACGAGCGTCAGAACGTGCGTCAGCAGGTGTATACCTATTGCAACGAACAGCTGCAAGCGGGTGAAGAGATTGAACTGGAGTCGCTGTCAAAAGAGCTTTCCGGCGTGAGCGAGGTCAGCTTCAGCGAGTTTACTGCTGAAAAAGGTTACGAGCTGGCAGAGAGCTTCCCGGCGGATCGTAGCACCCTGCGTCAGTTGACCAAGTTTGCCGGCAGCGGCGGTGGGTTGACGATTAACTTCGACGCGATGTTGCTGGGTGAACGCATCTTCTGGGACCCGGCGACTGACACGCTGACGATTAAAGGCACCCCGCCGAATCTGCGTGACCAGCTACAGCGCCGGACGTCAGGCAAAAGCTAATCCCTAAAGCCCGCCTTCGTGCGGGCTTTGTCTATTTTGCTATCTGCGCATGGTGAGTGACCCCACTCGCAATTCTGTGATCGCTTCTTTTGTATGCAGGTCAAATCTTGACCTGACTCTCAGTTATTTCGCATAAAAATAAATAAAAATGCGTTTCATTTTAAATGCAAAATTATTTTGATTTTATAAGGAGAGCTGTTTTTACAACAGCAGCTCATGAACGCGGTTATTTGTGCCCAATACCGCGGAAAACTGAGAGGAAAAATAAAACATGCACAATACCTTCAGGCATTCCCGAATTGCGCTGGCTTCGGCGCTACTCTTTACAGGCCTGCTGAGCGGCTGCGACGACAGCGCTGCCGCCGAGCGCGCTGAGTCGGCAGCGCCGCAGAACGTCCAGTCGCCGGTACTGTCAGCCGACGATGGGCGTGTGGTGTTGGTTTGGGAAAGACCGCTCGCGGAAGCAGAGAAGGTGGTTGATTACCATATTTATCGTGATGGCGTGTTTACGGGGAGCGCGCGGGATAACCAGGACATTTACTCGCCAGCCAAGCCCTATATCGATAACTTCTACCAGACGCTGGACGACGGCTGGCAGCAGAAAGTGGATTTGCGCACGTTTACCGCCGATGGCCTGAAAGCTGATACGGAATACCGCTTCACCGTGCGTGCCGTTTATGCGGACGGTAAAGAGTCTGCCGACAGCGCGCCGATTGTGCTGCGTACAACTAAAACGCCGCACGTGGTAAATGTGAAAGACTTTGGCGCGGTAGGCGATGGCAAAATGCTGGATACCGCCGCGCTACAAAAAGCGATCGACAGCTGTACCATCGCAGTCTATCCCCAGGGATGCAAAGTCAGCGTGCGTGGTGGTGTATTTAAAACCGGTGCGCTGTTCCTGCACAGCGATATGACGTTGGACATAGCCGACGGCGCCACGCTGCTGGGTTCCGATAACCCGGCGGACTACCCGATGAGCAAAGGCTATTATCTCTATCCTTATACCGATAACCCGCTACCAAAACGTCCACCGTCGTTGCTTAACGTGCTGGAGGGTGATGACCGCGGCAGCTCGCATGCCGGTACCTTCCAGAATATTCGGATCGTCGGTAAAGGGATCATCGATGGTAATGGCTGGACACGGGGCGTAAAGGCCGGTGGCGCGGAGTCGATTATTGATGAGCTGGGTAACACGCTGCCACAGTATCGTGCCAGCAATGCGAAGAGGGTGGGGGAGGACGGCGTGCTGGCGAAATACCAGACCGAACAGGCAGTGGCGGAAGGGATGGACCGCGACAGCGCCTATAAAAACCGCCGCTCCAGCCTGATGACGTTACGCGGCGTGCGTAATCTTTATCTGGAAGGACTAACCCTTCTCAACCCGGCATTTCACGGCATCATGGTACTCGAGTCGGAGAATATCGCTTTCAACGCGCTGACGCACAAAACCTTCGACGGTAACAACGCCGACGGCATTGAGCTCGGCAACAGCCAGAACGGTCTGGTGTTCAATAACTTCTTTGATACCGGTGATGATGGTATGAACTTCGCGGCGGGCTACGGCAAAGGCGTGGAGACGTTTGGCCAGAAAGCGCAAAGCGGTACGTGGATTTTCAACAACTACTTCCGTAAAGCGCACGGCGCGGTCGTGACCGGCAGCCATACCGGCGCGTGGATTGAAAAAATTGTTGCGGAAGATAACGTTATGTATCTCACCGATATTGGCCTGCGCATGAAGAGTCGTCCTTACTATGGCGGCGGTGCGCGTGACGTCGTATTCCGCAACAACGCGATGAAAGATTTAGCCAAAGAGCCGTTTATCTTCACCATCAAATACAGTGCGGACGTCAACGACACCACGCCAGCCGCTGAACCTGCGCAGTTCCGTGATATCACGGTCGAAAATGTGACTGTTGACGGCTCGGCGGCGAAGAACAGCATTCTGGTTGATGGTATGACGGCGGATGAGATGGCGGCGGCCTATGGCATCACTTTTTCCCGCGATGCGTATCATCAGAATCTGTCTTTCAGACACGTCAAGTTCCGTAATACAAAGGCGACAGATATTTCCTTCCTGCGTGACAGTCAGTTCAATAATGTGACGTTTGAGAATACGGCGCAGGCGTGGAATTTTGCCGAAGTCAGCGGCATTACGCTGACGGATAGCGTCAATAATGAAACGATTGCGGCGACAGGAACAGAAACGGTGATACGAGAAGCGGCAACTCAATAAACGGCAGGCATAAAAAAACGGCTCCCGATGGGAGCCGTTTTTTCGTCACGTAGACTCGCAGGCGATTAAGCGCGAACGAAGTCGATGTGAGACAGTTTCGGCTTGAACGGGTGACGCTGCACCGCCTGAGCCTTAACTTTTTCTTCTTTACCATCAACAACGATGGTCAGAACTTCGCTGTAAAATTCAGCGTTGTTCTGCAGGTTCCACAGCTTGTCGTGATCCAGTTCAATAGCAACCGGAGCTGCTTCGCCACCATAAATGATAGCCGGGAACTTGTTAGCTGCGCGCAGGCGGCGGCTCGCACCCTTACCCTGCTCTTTACGTACTTGTGCTTCGATAGTAAACATTGAATAGCTCTCTTGATTAATCCTGCTACAGGCGACCCAGCAGCAGGCAAATGATCTGCTTCACGGATGTGAAAGCGGGCGGCATTATAGCCTCCAATCCCCGCGCGGGCAATGAAAACCTCGCCATCAAATAAGCCGTTAGCGTCAAGAACCTGCGTATCCGGTGAGATGTTCCTAATCTGTCCGTGCGGTTTCGTTTATCCTCTACACTGAAGTGATAATCACTTTCAACAGGAGAGAACATGAAGCTATGGCCCGTCGTGACAGGTGTTGCTATTTCATTGGCGCTGGTGGCCTGTAGTTCGCCGACGCCGCCAAAAGGGGTCACGCCGATAAGTGATTTTGACGCGAGCCGCTATTTGGGCAAGTGGTATGAAATCGCTCGCCTGGAAAACCGCTTTGAGCGAGGGCTTGAGCAGGTTAGCGCGACCTATGGCAAGCGTTCCGATGGCGGTATTTCAGTCGCCAACCGCGGCTTCGACCCGCAAAAGGGCGAGTGGAAGCTAAGTGAAGGCAAGGCCTACTTCACCGGTAAGCCCACGACAGCGGCGCTCAAGGTTTCCTTCTTTGGCCCCTTCTACGGCGGCTATAACGTGATTGCGCTGGATGATGATTACCGGTACGCGCTGGTGAGCGGCCCAAACCGTGACTACCTGTGGATCCTGTCGCGCACACCAACGCTACCGCCGCAGGTTCGACAGAATTACCTCACCATCGCCCGTGGTCTGGGTTTCGCGGTTGATGACCTGGTGTGGGTAAAGCAGACGCGCGATTAACGTAGCTCGTTGGCTCGGCGGTATCGCCCTTCGTAGTCGAACACTTTTTCACGCACCTGCCAGTAAGCCCCTTTTTTGCGGGCGACAACAAAATCCGGTGCGCGCAGCAGCGGCTGTTGGGCGATAATATCGGCAGGCGTAATCCAGCGCAGCGGCACGCCGGGCGTGCGGGTATGCGGGCGGATAAATAGCTGCTCAAACGCTGTTTTTTGCGCCGGGGTGTGCAGGCGGAAACGCTCGCTAACGTCGGCGCCGTCCTCGTCGTAGTAGGTGATTTTCAGCCAGCCGCCTTTCTCGTCCATCCCGTCCTGCAACACCATGCCGCTACAGCGTAGCACCAGCGCGTCCTTGAGTTTTAGCGCCGCCTTCAGCATGTCGTCCGGGTCGACCAGCACCGTATCACACTCGCGACAACGGCGGGCGGCAATATCGTTTTCGGCGTTACACTGCGGGCAGTTTTTAAAGCGGAAGCGATAGTCGCACTGCTCGCGATGGCCGTCATCGTCCTCCAGCCAGCCCTGACAGCGGCGGCCAAAGTGTTCAATCAGCGTGCCGTCGGCGGTAGTTTTGCCCCAGAAGGTGTTGGCAAAGCCGCAGCCGGGGCAGAACACCTGAACCGGCACGTTGTCGCTTTTGCCTTTCGGTGCACCCACTTCCGGCGCGTACAGGTCGTGCGGGTTGCCGGCGTAATCAAGAATCAGACAGTCGGTTTTCCCCGGTGCCAGGCGCAGGCCGCGGCCAATAATCTGCTGATACAGACTGATCGATTCGGTCGGCCGCAGAATGGCAATCAGGTCGACGTGCGGGGCGTCAAAGCCGGTAGTCAGCACCGCCACGTTGACCAGGTAGCGGAACTGCTGATTTTTAAAGGCATCAATCAACGTATCGCGCTGTGGCCCTGGGGTTTCACCGGTGATCAGCGCAGCGTCATCGGCGGGCAGCAGGCCGGTAATTTCCCTGGCGTGCTCAACGGTGGCGGCGAAAATCATCACCCCTTTGCGCGTTTGGGCGAACTCTTCAATCTGGCTAACGATGTGTGGCGTAATACGCTGCTGTTGTTTTAGCTCACGGTTGAGATCCGCTTCGCTGAACAGGCCGTTGCTGTTAGCCTGCAGGCGGCTGAAATCATACTGTACCACCGGCATATCCAGCCGTTCCGGCGGGGTAAGGTAGCCGTGCTTAATCATATAGCGCAGCGGTAGCTCGTAGATGCAGTCGCGGAATAGCGCTTTTTCATCGCCGCGCACCATGCCGTGATAATGGAACTGATAAATCCAGCCTTTGCCGAGGCGGAAGGGGGTGGCCGTCAGCCCGAGCAGGCGAATCTGCGGGTTGACCTTTTGCAGGTGGCTGAGAATTTGCTGGTACTGGCTGTCGTCATCATCGCTGATACGATGACACTCATCGACGATCAGCAGCGAAAACTCCCCCTGAAAATGGTCAAGATTGCGGGCGACGGACTGCACGCTACCAAAAACCACCTTACCGTGGCTCTCTTTGCGCTGTAGCCCGGCGGCATAAATATCGGCCTCCAGCCCCAGCGCGCAATATTTCGCGTGGTTTTGCGCCACCAGCTCTTTGACGTGGGCCAACACCAGCACGCGCCCACGCGCCAGCCGCGCCAGCTCGGCGATAACGAGGCTTTTGCCCGCGCCGGTTGGCAGAACAATAACCGCAGGCTGCGTGTGGCGGCGGAAGTAGGCCAGCGTGGCGTCAACCGCTTCCTGTTGGTAGGGGCGAAGTGTAAAAGTCATGAGCGTTGTGATTGTCCTTAACAGACAAATAGTATGCCATGAATCTTTTCACTTGAGTGGCAGGGTAAGCCCGTTATACTTACCGATTGTTATTACCCCTTTTTTCGGACGCTTCGTCCGGCGCCCGGCACTTTTTACAGGCTAAAAATACTTCATGCGACTTGATAAGTTTATCGCTCAGCAACTCGGCGTCAGCCGTGCTATTGCCGGGCGTTTGATCCGCGGCCACCATGTGACCGTTGATGATGAAGTGGTACGTGATACCGCTTTCAAACTGCAACCTGAACATAACGTGGCCTATGAAGGCAATTCGTTGACCCAGCAGAACGGTCCGCGCTATTTCATGTTGAACAAGCCTCAGGGCTACGTCTGCTCGACGGAAGACCCGGATCACCCGACGGTGCTCTATTTCCTCGATGAGCCGGTCGCACATAAGCTGCATGCCGCGGGGCGTTTAGATATCGACACCACCGGGCTGGTATTGATGACTGACGATGGTCAGTGGTCGCATCGCATCACCTCGCCGCGCCATCACTGCGAAAAAACCTATCTGGTCACGCTGGAAAACCCGGTGAGTGACGATACCGCCGCGCAGTTCGCCAAAGGCGTACAGCTGCATAACGAAAAAGATCTGACCAAACCTGCCGTGCTGGAAGTGGTGACGCCGACCGAAGTGCGTCTGACTATCAGCGAAGGCCGCTATCACCAGGTCAAACGCATGTTTGCTGCCGTGGGTAACCATGTGGTGGGGCTGCACCGTGAACGTATCGGTGACATTGCTCTCGATCCAGAGCTGGAGCCGGGAGAATACCGCCCGTTAACCGCAGAAGAAATCGCTAGCGTTGGCGCACCCGCGCGCTAACCCACTAATTAGAGGTAGATTGTGACGTCCAGGTCGCGCTCGTCGTTAAAGATTGTCTTCATTCTTGGCCTTCTGGCCATGTTAATGCCGTTGTCGATCGACATGTATCTTCCGGCGCTGCCGGTGATTTCCGCACAGTTTGGCGTACCGGCCGGCAGCGCGCAGATGACCCTCAGCACCTATATTCTGGGATTTGCCCTCGGCCAGTTGCTGTATGGTCCGATGGCCGACAGTCTGGGACGTAAGCCGGTCATCCTGGGCGGCACGCTTATCTTTGCGGCGGCGGCGGTGGCCTGTGCGTTAGCGCCTTCCATCGATTATCTGATTACCACGCGTTTCTTCCACGGCCTGGCGGCCGCGGCGGCGAGCGTGGTGATCAACGCCCTGATGCGCGATATTTATCCGAAGGAAGAGTTTTCACGGATGATGTCGTTCGTCATGCTGGTTACCACCATTGCTCCGCTGGTGGCACCGATGGTCGGCGGCGCGGTGCTGGTGTGGTTTAGCTGGCACGCCATTTTCTGGATTCTGGCTATTGCGGCGTTGCTGGCTTCGGCGATGATCTACTTCTTTATTGACGAAACGTTGCCGGTCGACAAGCGCCAGCCGTTCCGTCTGGGGACCACGCTCGGCAACTTCGCCTCATTATTTCGCCATAAGCGCGTGTTGTCGTACATGCTGGCGAGCGGCTTCAGCTTTGCCGCCATGTTCTCATTCCTCAGCGCCGGGCCGTTTGTCTATATTGAGCTGAACCATGTCTCGCCACAGCACTTTGGCTACTACTTCGCACTGAACATTGTCTTCCTGTTTATTACGACCACCATTAATAGCCGTTTCGTGCGTCGGGTCGGGGCGCTGCGTATGTTCCGCACCGGGCTACTGATTCAGTTCGTGATGGCTATCTGGATGGTGGTGACCGCGCTGCTGGATGTGGGGTTCTGGTCGCTGGTGCTGGGCATCGCGGCATTTATTGGCTGCGTATCAATGGTTTCGTCCAATGCGATGGCGGTGATCCTCGATGAATTCCCGCATATGGCCGGGACCGCCTCATCGCTGGCGGGAACCTTCCGCTTTGGCATTGGCGCAATCGTCGGGGCGCTGCTGTCGATGGCGACCTTTACGACCGCCTGGCCGATGCTGATTTCCATTGCGCTTTGCGCCTCCTGCTCGATTCTTTTCTATCTCTACGCCAGCCGTCCCCGCAAAACCGCGCACTAATACACCTTTAGTAGGGGCGAAATACGCCCCTTTGTTGATACATATCAACAGAACTGCCATTGCCGCTGGGGTGTAATGTTTCTTTTATGTAAAATCCATTAATGTAAAAAGTCACATTGTTGTAGATAAAAAGGTTGCGTTAGATCACAGTTACGGGTACATATAGCGCGGAAATGCATCAGTACACCGAACAATGTCGTATGAAGAATGTTGAATGCAGGCGTTTTTTTGCTGGATGCAAGACGATTTGTCAACAATGTGTTAATATGGATGTGAAATAATTGTGAAGCCATGTAGCTTCCGGGGAAAAACGTAATGACATTCCAGCTTTCAATCGTACATCGACTGCCACAGGACTATCGCTGGTCTGCGGGTTTTGCAGGTTCCAAAGTTGAACCGATTCCGCAAAATGGCGTGGCGGGCGATAACGCGCTGGTCGCGCTAAAACTTCTGAGTCCGGACGGCGATAACGCCTGGCCGGTGATGCACTCGCTTAGCCAGGCGTTGACGGATATTTCCGTTGATTGTTCGGTGCTGGAGTGTGAAGGGGAGCCGTGCCTGTTCGTCAAACGTCAGGACGAGTTTGCCGCTACCTGCCGCCTGAAAAACTTCGGCGTGGCGATTGCCGAACCCTTTTCCGGCAACAATCCGTTTTGACCGTCAGCTCAGTGCAATGAGCTGACGCGTATACGCCTGCTTCGGTTCGGCAAACACGTGCCGACACTCACCCTGCTCGACAACCTCTCCCTGTCGTAACACGATAACCTGGTGGCACAGCGACCGCACAACCTGCAGATCGTGGCTGATAAAAATATAGGCCAGACGGTGCTTTTTCTGTAATGCCTTCAGCAGTGTCAGGATCTGCGCCTGAACCGTGCGATCGAGCGATGAGGTAGGTTCGTCGAGAACGATCAGCTGCGGTTTGAGGATCAGCGCCCGGGCGATAGCGATTCGCTGCCGTTGCCCGCCGGAAAACGCCGACGGATAGCGCTGGCGGGTTTCGGGATCCAGCCCGACTTCCTGCATCACGTGGATAACCTGCTGTTCACGTTCAGCGGAGCTCAGTAACGGATGGTGCACCCGCAACCCTTCTTCAATAATCTGTAGCGCCGTCAGTCGCGGGTTGAGTGATGAGTTCGGATCCTGAAAGACCACCTGAATACGATGACGCAGCGGCAGCATCTGTCGCCTGTCGCGACCCTGAATGGCTTCGCCCGCAAAACGAATATCCCCCTGTGAGGCAATCAGCCTTAGCAGCGCCAGCCCGGTGGTGCTTTTCCCCGACCCTGACTCGCCAACCAGCCCCAGCGTTTCTCCGGCCCGCAGCGTAAAGCTAAGTGCCTTCACCACGCGGTTATGATCGACAACGCGGCGCAAAATACCTTTGCGAATGGGGAACGCGACGCTGAGCTGGTTCACTTCGAGCAGCGGTGCGGCATCCGGCGGCAGGGGAACAGGCTCGCCCGCCGGTTCGCTGTCGAGCAGTTTACGGGTGTAGAGATGCTGAGGTGCGGCAAACAGCGCCGTTGCCGCGTTTTGCTCCACGCAGCGGCCATGCTGCATCACCGCTACCCGGTCAGCCAGCTTGCGCACGATACTCAGGTTATGGGTGATAAACAGCAGCCCCATATTGAGCTCGACGCGCAGTTCGCGCAGTAGCTGAAGAATTTGTGCCTGCACGGAAACGTCCAGCGCGGTGGTGGGTTCATCGGCGATCAGCAACTCCGGGCGGGTCAGCAGCGCCATGGCGATCATCACCCGCTGGCGCTCGCCGCCGGAGAGTTGATGTGGATAGTCAGCCAGCCGCTTTGCCGCCTGACGGATACCCACGCGATCCAGACAGTCTAGTATCTCACCGCGCGCCGCCTCTCTACGCATCCCGCGGTGCAACGACAGCACTTCGTAGAGCTGTTTCTCCAGGTTATGCAGCGGATTCAGCGACACCATCGGCTCCTGGAAAATCATCGCGATGCGGTTGCCGCGAACGCCGCGCAGCGTCTGTGGGCTGGCGTGAAGCAGCGACTCGCCGGCAAAACGGATATCGCCCGTAGGGTAGGTGACAGGAGGTTCCGGCAGCAGACGCAAAATGGAGAGCGCCGAAACGCTTTTCCCCGAACCGGACTCGCCAACCAGCGCCAGGGTTTCTCCGGCGTTCAGCGACAGCGATAGCTGTTCGACCACCGTGGTGGTGGCGCCCTGCTGGCGGAAGGCGATGGAGAGGTTGTCGATTTCGAGAAGTGGCTGCTGCATTTTACACCGCCTTAGAAGGATCGAAGGCATCGCGTACCGCTTCGCCAATAAAAATCAGTAGCGACAACAGGATGGCGACGCAGAGAAAGCCGGCGATCCCAAGCCACGGGGCTTGCAGGTTGTTTTTACCCTGTAGCAACAACTCGCCCAGCGACGGCGAACCAAGCGGTAAACCAAAGCCGAGAAAATCGAGCGAGGTCAGGGTGGTGATGGAGCTACAGAGAATAAACGGGATAAAGGTCAGCGTGGCCACCATCGCATTGGGCAGCATGTGGCGCAGAATAATGCTGCGATCGCCCACCCCCAGCGCCTGTGCGGCGCGAATATAGTCATAGTTGCGGGTACGCAAGAACTCAGCGCGCACCACGCCGACCAGCGACATCCAGCCAAACAGCACGGTAATAGCCAGCAGCCACCAGAAGTTGGGTTGTACCACGCTTGAGAGCAGAATAATCAGGAACAACGTTGGCATCCCCGACCACACTTCAATAAAGCGCTGGCCCCAGAGGTCGATACGGCCGCCGTAGTAGCCCTGTACGGCACCGACCACCACGCCCATCACGCTGGCGCAGAAGGTCAGAATCAGGCCGAACAGCAGCGAAATCCGCGTACCGTAGAGAATGCGTGCCATCACGTCACGGCCATTTGCGTCGGTGCCCAGCCAGTTCTGGCGGGAGGGTGGGGAAGGGAAGGGGACATTGCTCGCATAGTTGATGCTGCTGGCGCCAAAACGGATGGGCGCCCACACAACCCAGCCGTTATTCTCCAGCCGCTGCTGGAGCCACGGATCCTGATAATCGGCCGCGGTGGCAAATTCACCACCAAAGGTTTTCTCGTCGTAGTTTTTCAGTACCGGCATGTACAGGCTGCCCTGATAGCTCACCAGCAGCGGCCGGTCGTTGGCGAGAAGTTCAGCGCACAGGCTGCACACAAATATGGCCAGAAAAATCCACAGCGACCAGTAGCCACGGCGGTTATGGCGAAAGCGCGCCCAGCGCGCCTGATTCACGGAACTCAGGGTCATCGTTAGCGGCCCTCAAAATCAATGCGGGGATCGACCAGCGTATAGCTAATATCGCTGACGATATTCATCAGCAGGCCAATCAGGGTGAAGATATAGAGCGTGCCGAACATCACCGGGTAGTCGCGCGAGACGGTGGCCTCATAACCCAGCAGACCCAGTCCGTTGAGGGAGAACATCACCTCAATCAACAGCGACCCGGTAAAGAACATGCTGATGAACGTGGCGGGAAAACCGGCAATCACCAGCAGCATGGCGTTGCGAAAGACGTGTTTCCATAAGATCTGTTTTTCGCCGACGCCTTTCGCGCGGGCGGTGACGACATACTGTTTGCGGATTTCATCGAGAAACGAGTTCTTGGTCAGCATGGTCAGCGCCGCAAAGCCGCCAATCACCGTCGCCAGCACCGGCAGGGTGATATGCCAGAGATAGTCAGTGATTTTTTGATACCACGGCAGGGTGTCGAAATTGGCCGAGACCAGCCCGCGTAGCGGGAAAATGTCGTAGTAACTGCCGCCCGCGAACAACACGATCAGCACGATGGCGAACAGGAACGCCGGAATGGCGTAGCCAATGATAATGCCGGTACTGCTCCAGATATCGAAACGACTGCCGTTATAGACCGCCTTGCGGATGCCAAGTGGAATAGAGACCAGATAGATGATCAAGGTACTCCATAGCCCTAGCGTGACAGAGACGGGCAGGCTTTCTTTCATCAACTGCATCACTGAGGCGTTGCGGAACAGGCTGTTGCCAAAATCGAAGCGCAGGTAGTCGCTCAGCATCTTGAAATAGCGCTCGTGTAGCGGCTTGTCGAAGCCATAGCGTTGGGTGATTTCAGCGATCACCTCCGGGTCGAGCCCGCGCCCGCCGCGATACTGACTTTCGGCAATATTACTGACGCCCGCGCGTGCCTGGCCGCCGCCCATTCCACCGCCACCGCCGGGCAGGCTGCCCTGGTGGCCGAACTCCACCGCCGCGATGGCCTGATCGACCGGACCGCCCGGCGCAATCTGCACAATAAAGAAATTAAGCGTGATGATGGCCCATAGGGTTGGGACAATCAGCAACAGTCGACGAATCAGGTAGGCGCCCATGTTCTCTCCTTAGCGTCGTGATGCAGGCAGCGTGGCTGCCTTGTTGACGTCATACCACCAGGTGTCAAAACCGGGCGCGTCAATGCCGGATGATGAATAGAGCGGATGCACCTGTGGGTAAGAGAACTTATTCCAGTAGGCCGTACGGCTCCCGGACATGTACCACATCGGTAGCATGTAATTATTCCAGGTTAGCACCCGGTCGAGCGCACGGCCGAGTGGTACCAGCTTCTGCTTATTGCCCTGCCAGCGAATGATCTGATTGATCAGGCTATCAATCGCCGGGTTAGCGACGCCGGGCGCATTGTACGACGAGTTGATGTAGGCCGACGACCAGGAGATCTGTAAATCCGCGCTGGGCCACGGCGTCGCCCGCCACAGGCTTGGCATCATGTCATAATCGCGCTTACGCAGGCGGTTGGTGAGCTGGGAAATATCCACCTGGCGGATGTCCATTCTGACGCCAAGCCGCTGTAAATTATGCTGGAAGGGCATCACCCACTGATCGTTTCCACCGGAGGCCAGCAGCAGTTCGAAGCGCAGCGGCTGGCCGGTTTTTTCATTGACCCGCTGTTGCCCCTTCAGAACCCAACCCGCTTCGTCCAACAGCTGTCCTGCCTTGAGCAGATTTTCGCGGTCGAAGCCGTCGCCGTTCGACGTCGGCGGCTGATAAATTGAGGTAAACACTTCCGGCGGCAGCTGGTCTTTTAGCGGCCCCAGCAGAACCAGTTCGTCGGCGTCAGGATAGCCGCGGGCGGCGTACTCGGTGTTCTGAAAATAGCTGTTGGGGCGGCTGTAAGCGTTATAGAACAGCGCCTTGTTCATCCACTCAAAATCAAACGCCAGGCTGACCGCCTGACGCACCCGACGGTCGGCAAATACCGGTCGCTGGATGTTAAAGGCGAGCCAACGGGTATCCTGCGCGGCATCGTTCTTTTGCTGATCTTTCACGATATAACCGCTGGTAAAGTTTTTGCCAATATAGCGGGTGGCCCAGTTTTTGGCGCTGCTCTCGGAGCGCACGTCATAGGCTCCCGCCTTAAAGGCCTCGAAGGCGACGTTATCATCCAGATAGTAGTCGTAGCGTAGCGTGTCGAAATTCCAGCGCCCGCGGTTAACCGGTAAATCGGCGCCCCAGTAGTTTTTGACGCGGGAATAGACAATGTATTGCCCCATCTTCCAGCTGCTGATGCGGTACGGCCCACTGGCCAGCGGCGGCGTGCTGAGCGGATCGCTGAGTTTATGATTTTTCCAGAATTTTTCCGGCAGAATCGGCAGCGTAAACAGCCCGAGCATATCTTCTTTACCGGGCTTTGCCAGCTCAATACGCACGGTAAGAGGCGCGATAGCTTTGACGGTCGATCCTTTGTAAATCAGGCGGAACTGCGGCACGCCCTCGGTCATAAATTTGTGGAAGGTAAAAGCGACATCTTCGGCGGTGATTGGGCTGCCGTCGTGAAAACGGGCGCGAGGGTTAATCGTCAGTTCCATCCACGAATAATCGTCAGCATAACGCGCGCGGTCGGCAACCAGCGGATAGTAGCTGCCTGGCTCATCGTCGGAGGTCGTGAACAGCGCGTCGTACAGCGATTCAGTGCGAACGGCGGCATTGCCGCGCAGCGCATAGCGGTTAAAGTTATCGAAGGTGCCGATAGCCGCAAGCGTGACGCTGCCGCCTTTGGGGGCCGCGGGGTTAACGTAGTCAAAGTGGTGGAAATCAACGTCGTATTTGGGCTCGCCGATCACTGCAAAAGCGAAACTCTCTTTGATCGTTTGTGCCTGCGTCGGTAAAACGCAAAGCAGCAGCAGGGCAAAACAGATACGCGCTATGATCACGACAGGGCTACCCCGCATTGAAACATCTTGATTGAACACATCTTTTATCACGAAATCTTAATCGAGCGTCATTCCGTTGTGAAATACTTTGCAGGCTTATGGTATTCCGCCGTCAGGTCTTTCAGCGTCAGTGGGCGGCTTATCAGGTAGCCCTGCAGAAAATCGACGCCATGGTCACGCAGCCAGGCCGCCTGTTCTTCTGTTTCCACGCCTTCGGCTACCGTGACAATATCCAGCCGCTGAGTCAGCGTCAGCACGGCATCCAGCACCGGAGAGGTAATCGTCTCCCGGCCAATGGCGTTGACAAAACCGCGATCGATCTTCAGATAATCGAGGGTAAAACGCTCAAGGTAAATCAATGCGCTGTGGCCGGTACCGAAGTCATCAATCGCCACCTCAATACCTTCGCCACGCAGCCAGCTGAAAAGACTCATCGCCTTTTCCAGATGGAGCATGTCGCGTTCGGTGATTTCCAGCACCAGTTGGAAATAGTTGTCGGGCAGGCTTGCCGCGAGCTGACGGATATCTTTCTGGAAACTTTCCGCGTGCAAATGCCCCGGCGCGATGTTGATTCCCAGCTTCGCGCCGGGAGGCAGAATGTCTTTCAGGGTGGCGGCATCACTGGCGATCAGTTCGAACAGATGCTGGGTGAGAGGAACGATCAGATTCTGGGCTTCGGCAAAACTGATAAAGGCATCCGGCGGAATATTGCCTGCGGTCGGATGCGCCCAGCGCATGAGCGCTTCGACTCCGGCAATCTGCTGATTTTTGGCGTCTACTACCGGCTGATAAACCACATAGAACTGACGATGCTTGATAGCAGAGAGGATTTCTTTCCCCGGTCGTGAGCGAATGGTCAGGATATAGAAGCACAGCAGCCCGCCAATCAGACCGCAGGTCAGGCCTAATAGCAGCGCATAGAGCGAGTTATCGGTACCCGAGGCGTTACTATAAAGATACACCTCCAGTGGAACGCCTTTAATTTTCACATGGCGCACCGGGGTGTCGGTAATATCGCTCAGCGCGAGCGGTTTGCTGCTAAAGGTCGAGATTGCCGTTTTGCCGTTCACCACCAGCGCCACGCCGTTGTATGGCGTTTGTTTCGATGAGTAGAGGACCCACGGCATTAAATTGGCGTTAATCGACGCGAAGATACCGCGATTTTCCAGCAGCGGGCTCTTAACCCACAGTACAAAGGCGGGCGTGGTGGGCATCATCGGCGTACCGGCGACGATCCCCATGACGTGCGTTTTGTTGAGATCAAGATCCGGCACCAGATCTTTTAATGGCAGCGACATCTGTCCAGTGGCGGAAGAGCAGTAGGCAATATGATCTTTCACCAACAGAAACGCGCGGACGTTCATGCTGAAGGCGGCGCGAGCGGTCAGCTCAGAAGACACATCGTCACACGGGTTCATGGTCAGCGGCTGGAGTGAATCCATCGTGACCAGAATCTGGCGAAAATAACCGTTGAGGTAGTTCTGCAGACTGGAAATGGTGGTATCGAACTGTACCGCGCGACGATGATGAAAGACAGAAAACTGGATCACCCCGGCAAGCAGAGCAATCATCAGGCCAGCGACAACGCTGGAAGAGATAATGTGGCGGTTAATCGACGAATAACGAGTGAACATGCAACTTCTCTATGCTACGGAACTCCAAAGAAAAGAATACTGATGAAGCATAAAAAAAGCACTGCCGAAGCAGTGCTTTTTTTATGCTTACCGTCAGCCAAGGGAAACCGACGGTAAACCTCATTACGAACGACTCAGGACACGGCGAGCTTCGTTGTAACGCTTGTTCCAGTATGGTTCATTCATGCTGGAAATAGTCACACCGCTGCTGGTGGATGCATGAACGAACTGATTGTTGCCGATATAGATACCGACATGGCGACCGGTAGAACCGGCACGGAACAGCACTAAATCACCGGTGCGCAGCTGACTGCGTTTAACGGATTTGCCCGTTTCCTGCTGCTCCCAGGTGGAGCGCGGCAGCTCTAAACCAAACTGTTCACGGAAGGTGCGTTGTACGAAGCTGGAACAGTCGATACCACGTTTGGTGTCGCCACCCAGACGGTAACGAACGCCTTTCCAGCCTGCGTATTGATCCATCAGACGAGATTTCACGTCGAGGTTGCGCACCATATTTTCAAATTCATCCTGAGAGGCTTGCAGTGATGAGGCATCTTCGGTGCCCACAGCATGCGTCTCAGAATGCATGTTCTTTGCGGTATTACTGGTTGAACTACATGCAGAAAGCAGAACCGCAACTGCTACCGCTGGAATCGCTCGCAAGATATATCTCAAAATCGGCTGAGATTTGACCATTTTCGTTGTTTTCCCTTGAAGTCCTTAACGACCGTAGCCGTTATAAAAAATGCCAAACGCGTCTGAGACTAAATACACGCAATCAATGAGACAATTCTTTGAATTCAGATTTGTGGTGCAGCGCACAAACTTTAATTTATGACCACAATAATTGCTCTTTGAAACGACAAACGCGAATGAGATTACCTTAACGAAAGCGGCATTGCGAGCGCTTTTGGCCGATTTTTTATAAGAAATAGTGATACACAAAGTTAAAATTTGTGAATGGGTAAAAATTCAGCGTTAGCGGGTAAAAAATCAACAACTCATTCATTATTAGAGTGAATATTGTGACCGGAAGATGACATTGATGAGGGAAATATAAAAAATAAAAAGAGGGCGATGGCCCTCTCTTTGGAATGTCAGATGGAAAGGTTATTTAATGACCTGATTTGAGTTTAGTGAAATAGGGTAAATTTCGCTCAAATAACCCAATCACTCTATCGCTTAATGGCGTCATCAGTACCCACGGTACGCCAATCAAAACGGCGGTGAGTGAGCCGATGGCGATATCGGTAAACCAATGGGCGCCAATCATGACCCTTGGGAAGGCAAAAACCACAAAAATAACCAGTGAAATAAGAAATGCGCGACGGCCAAAATAGCGCCACATAAATGTGGCAAATATCAGCAGCATCATTCCGTGATCCCCCGGGAAGCTATCCCGGGAGCCGTCTTTGGTGGAGAAGGCAATAAAATCACTGACGCGGTGCACGCCCGGCAGAGAAACCGACGGGCTTCTGCGAGTGACGGGCATCAGGTGCTGCGCCAGCTGGTTGATGATCACCGCCGCCAGCAGCATCACCAGGCCAATAATGACGATATGGCGGCGGCCACCGGCATCCTCTTTGAGCCAGAAGCTCAGCATCAGGCAGCCCATTGCCAGCAGCGAACAGCCGTCAAAGGCGCGGTTATTGATGATGGCTAAAAACCATGCGTAGCCGAGGTTATCGGCGCTCAGCCACTGATTGAAAAAATGAAATATCGCCAGATCAACGGTCGACCACAGCCCGTGGTTCGCCGGCAGGAACCACGACATAAAGAGCGCAACGCCAGCGGCGTTAAGCAATAAAATCAGGGGAAAACGTGTACGCATCGTCATATTCACCGCAGTTAGTCTCGGCGCAAACCTTAGCGGTATCACCCTAAACGAAGTTTCAACAGCGCCGATTGTAGTGCATTCCAGTCGCTTTCAGCATCGTTAATCAGTTCAATACGGCTATCGGGCGGCGCGACGTTTTGCGTTTCGATATGCAGGTCTGCCCCCTGACGGTTAATACGCACCAGGCCTTCAGGAATGCGCATCACCGCCTTTAGTCTGGCAACCGGGGCGAGTCGCGCCCACTCCAGCAGGCCGATGGTGTCAAAGGTCGTATCGGCATCAAAAATCCATCCGCAGGCATAATAACCCTGACCCTGGTTCACGCTACGACGCCAGCGCTGATGTTCCGGCAGACTTAACGCCGCCAGGCCCTTGTTCGAGGGATGTGAGTGAGAGTGGGCGGCGCTGGCTTTCAGTTCAACCCGATTGCGGCGAGGAATATCAAGCAGGGCGACGTCGATATTGCCCTGGGTCGCGTCAACGCGCAGGCGCTCGCCGCCGTTCTGCTGCCACCATTCTGCCATCGCCCGTTGGCTCTCAGCGGTGGCGCGGTCGGCTTTATTGCTGACGATAATATCGGCGGACGCCAGCTGATCGCGGAAATTTTCGTTATGCAGGACCTTTTCGTCCAGCAACTGGCGTGAGTCCATCACGCAGAGTGTGGCTCGCAGGTCGATCCATGGCTCATAGACCGGCGCGGTGAGCAAATCGAGAATTTGCTTCGGATGGCCCAGGCCGGTTGGCTCAATCAGCAGACGATCCGGTTTCCCCTGGCGCAGCAGCGTGTTTAAGCCGACCTGCATGGGCAGACCGTTGACGCAACACATGCAGCCACCGGGAATTTCCTTCAGCAGTGCGCCGCTGTCGGCCAGCAGTGCGCCATCAATGCCCACCTCGCCAAATTCGTTGACCAGGACGGCCCATTTTTCATCGGCGGGTTTATGGGACAACAGGTGCAGAATGGAGGTAGTTTTACCGCTGCCGAGAAAGCCGGTGATCAGATTGGTTTTAGTCACGAAAACTCCGGGATGAAAGAGAACAGTGTTACCTGGATCACTTTATCCTGGCGAAAACGGGATCAAAAGAGAAGTCCTGAAGCGGGCCTGAGATTAAATGGCCCGCTTGATGGCAGGAAAAGTTAACGGTTGAGCGCCGTCAGCACCGCTTGGCGCGCGCCCTCACGGACAAGACTTTGCCAGGCTTGTTCCACGGCCTGCACAAACTGCGGGTTGGCGGGCAGGTCGCTGCCGAAGATTTCTTGCAGCGTCAGCAGGGCCGCCACGCGGTTTTCATCATGGCTGGTTTCAACGATAGCGCGAATTTTCTCGGCCAGCGGATCGCGAATATCAATGGCATTGCCCATATCATCCACGCCGCTCACGTAGCGCATCCAGGCCGCCACGCCCAGCGCCAGCAGCGGCCAGGGGCTACCCTGTTTAAGATGAATACGAATACCGTCGAGCAGGCGCTGCGGCAGCTTCTGACTGCCGTCCATGGCGATTTGCCAGGTGCGATGCTGGAGCGCCGGGTTGCTGAAACGCTCGATCAGGCTGTCGGCATAGGCGCCCAGATCTACGCCGGAAATACGCAGGGTCGGCGCTTGTTCTGCCATCATCAGGTGACGTGCGGCGCGGCGGTAGGAAGCGTCCTGCATACAGTCGCTGATGTGCGCGTAGCCCGCCAGATAGCCGAGGTAGGCGAGGAAGGAATGACTGCCGTTGAGCATCCGTAGCTTCATCTCTTCCCACGGCAGTACGTCGTCAACCAGTTGTGCACCCACGCTGCCCCAGTCCGGACGCCCAGCGACGAAGTTATCTTCAATGACCCACTGAATAAACGGCTCGCAGCTGATGGCGCAAGGGTCTTCCACGCCAAGCTCGCGGGTGATTTCCGCCAGCGACGCGTCGGTGGCTGCCGGAACGATACGGTCAACCATGGTGCCGGGGAAACTGACATGTTCGGCAATCCAGCTTGCCAGTTGCGGATCGCGTTTAGCCGCCATGTCCAGCACCGCGTTTTTCACCACGTGGCCGTTGTCGGGAATGTTATCACAGGAGAGTACGGTGAATGCCGGCAGGCCGCGCTCGCGACGGCGGTGCAGCGCTTCGACAAGGATCCCCGGCGCGGAATGCGGCTCGTCAGGTGATTGCAGATCGTGGACGATCCTCGGTTGGGTCAGATCCAGATGCCCGGTGGCCGGATCGATGCAATAGCCTTTTTCGGTAATGGTCAGAGAGACAATCGCCACCTGAGGTTCGCAGAACTTTTCGATGATCGCCGCCAATGAATCGAGCCTGGCGCTCAGGCACTCTTTTACTGCGCCAATAATAATCGGCTGGTTACCCGCCGCACTTTTCTCCATGACGGTAAACAGATGATCCTGCTGACGCAGCTGGCTCATCAGCTGGTCGCCGCTGAACAGGCTGATTTCGCAGATTCCCCAGTCGCCGCCGTGCTGATTGAGCACCCGGTTGGTCAACAGCGCCTGGTGCGCGCGGTGAAAGGCGCCAAAACCGAAATGCACAATTCGCGAACGCAGCTGTTGCCTATCATATTGAGGTAACTGCACGTTGGCGGGGAGGGTGCACGAGGCGATTGTCTTCATTGTCTATACATCCGATTAACGATTAATTAACGTCGGCAGTGTAAAGTTATATGACAGCAAATTGAATTGGTGTGCCGTATTTATCGCGTTAGTGTGAGCTGGATCAATCAATCCCGGCGGATTATTTGACGCTCCGGAATAAACATGTATGGTAGTCGTCATTAACAGCGATTTTATTGGTATAACAACTTTAGAGGTGAGGCAATGGAACAAACCTGGCGTTGGTACGGCCCGAACGATCCGGTATCTCTTGATGATGTGCGTCAGGCTGGCGCTACCGGCGTAGTCACGGCATTGCACCATATCCCGAACGGTCAGGTGTGGCCGGTAGAAGAAATCAAAGCGCGTCAGGCGCTGTTGGCGGAAAAAGGGCTGACCTGGTCCGTCGTCGAAAGTATTCCGGTGCACGAAGATATCAAAACCGGTTCTGGCCAGTTCCAGACCTGGATTGCTAACTATCAGCAGAGCATCCGCAACCTGGCGGAATGCGGTATCGACACCGTATGCTACAACTTCATGCCGATCCTCGACTGGACGCGTACCGACCTTGAGTACACCCTTGAAGACGGCTCTAAAGCGCTGCGTTTTGACCAGATCGCGTTTGCGGCTTTCGAGCTGCATATCCTGAAACGCGAAGGCGCTGAAGCGGATTACTCCGCTGAAGAACAGCGTCAGGCGCTGGACTATTTCAACGCGATGAGCGAAGCGGAAGTCACTAAACTGACCCGTAACATCATTGCCGGCCTGCCGGGCGCGGAAGAGGGCTATACCCTGGACCAGTTCCGCGCGCGTCTGGCCGAATACGATCACATCAGTAAAGATCAGCTGCGTGAAAACATGGCCGTATTCCTGCGCGCGATTGTGCCGGTTGCGGAAGAAGTGGGCGTGCGCCTTGCCGTACACCCGGACGATCCGCCGCGCCCAATCCTCGGCCTGCCGCGTATCGTTTCCACCATTGAAGATATGCAGTGGCTGAAAGAAACCGTTAACAGCATCAACAACGGCTTCACCATGTGCACCGGTTCTTACGGCGTGCGCGCCGATAACGACCTGGTGAAAATGATTGAAACCTTCGGCGATCGTATCCACTTCACGCACCTGCGCTCTACCTGCCGTGAAGACAACCCGAAAACCTTCCACGAAGCCGCGCACCTGCAGGGCGACGTGAACATGGTTGCCGTGGTTGACGCAATCCTGACCGAAGAGCAGCGTCGTAAGAAAGCGGGCGACCTGCGTCCAATTCCGATGCGTCCTGACCACGGTCACCAGATGCTGGACGACCTGAAGAAGAAAACCAACCCGGGCTACTCCGCGATTGGTCGTCTGAAAGGTCTGGCGGAAGTGCGCGGCGTTGAGCTGGCGCTGAAAATGACTAAGTTCCGCGACCTGCTGTAAAGACGATTTCCCCGTCCTGATTCTCTCCTCAGGAGCGAGTCAACCGTCGCGGTGCCCTTGGGCCTCGAGGTGCGCACCGCGCGGTTTTTTCTCTCTGCTTTTGGGGGGAAGGACAATACAGCAAGTATAAAAAAGGACAGCCATTTGGCTGTCCTTTTTTTGCTATGTGAAAACCAGCGCTTAGTCCGCGCGGCCCATATAGCGTTTTTCTTCGATATGGATGCGGATCTTCTCGCCGGTGGTCAGGTATTCCGGCACCTGCACAACTAAACCGGTGGTCAGGGTAGCCGGCTTGGTACGAGAGCTGGCGGATGCGCCTTTGATGCCCGGTGCGGTTTCAACGATTTCCAGATCGACCGTCTGCGGCAGTTCCAGCGCCAGCACCTGGCCGTCCCACAACAGCACCTGCATGTCCGGCATGCCGCCTTCCGGGATAAACTGCAGCTCTTCCGCAATCTGGTCGTGGGAGAAGACATACGGGGTATAGTCTTCTTTATCCATGAACACGTATTCGTTGCCGTCGATATAGGAGAAGTCAACGAAGCGGCGGTTCAGGGTCACGGTATCAACCATGTCGTCGCCTTTGAAGCGTTCTTCAACTTTCAGACCGGTGCTGACGTCAGAAAAACGCATTTTGTACAGCGTTGCTGCGCCACGGGCGCTTGGTGACTGAATATCAATGTTTTTTACAATCAGCAGTTTGCCGTTGTAATTCAGCACCATACCTTTTTTAATTTCGTTCGCTCTTGGCATTGCAATTATCCTGTGAAATAGGGGGCTAAAATATCGCGTAAAAGTACTCGCGCCGGGCGTTTCAGGCAAGCGGAATTAAAGGCTTTTGCTAACCCTCATTAAAAGGTGGTACTGTGCGCCACAACCACCTTGTCACCTTAACAGAGAACCCGCGATGGAATGTCGTCCGGACTGCGGGGCTTGCTGCACTGCACCTTCTATATCCAGCCCGATCCCCGGTATGCCCAACGGCAAGCCGGCTAACACGCCCTGTGTGCAGTTGGATGAGAATCAGCGCTGTAAAATTTTCACTTCGCCTCTGCGCCCGAAGGTGTGTGCTGGGCTCCAGCCCGCGCGCGACATGTGCGGCGCGAGCCGGGAAGAGGCGATGACCTGGCTTCTGGATCTTGAAGCGTTGACGGCGCCCTAAACGTCTTTAATGCGCATCAGACAGCCGATGGTGGCGACGCACAGCACCAGCGCAATCCAGAACACGGTGTGATAGTTCCAGATTTCCGCCACCACGCCCGCCAGTGAACCGGCGATAATCCAGCCCACGCGCGAGGTGTTGGCGTACAGCGTCGTGGCTGACCCGGCCTGGCCTGGCATGAGATCCTGGAAGTAGAGCATGCCAATCCCGCCGAGAATACCGATATAAACCGCGTTCAGCAGCTGCATCGCCAGCAGCAGCGCTGGGCTGTTGAAGGTCAACATACCGATATAGAAGCATAGCCCCGCAACCGCCGCGACGCGCATCAGGAAGCGTTTACCCAGTCGTTTGGCAAAGTAACCCGCAATCAGCATCGTCGGGATTTCCAGCCCGGCGGCGGTGCCCATCATCACCCCGGCCAGCTTTTCCGGCAGGTGCAGTTCGTTGATGATGTACAGCGGCATGTTGATAATGTAGAGGCTGTTGGTTCCCCACATCAGGGTACAGATGACAAACAGCAGCAACGCATCTTTGCGGTTGGTGCGCGGTGCCTGAATGGCGCCGCTAACGGCCACTTTCTCTTTGCGCATGGTCGGCAGAAACAGCCAGACCATCGCCCCGCACACCACAAATGCCACTGCCGCAGACAGATACATCACCGTGAAACCGAAACCCATCGCCAGCGCATAGGCCAGCGGCGGGCCGATCACCCATGCCAGCGACACCTGGGCGCGCATGATGGAACTGAACATCACCGCTTCACGGCCCGTTTTATCCGCATGCTCACGGGCGAGAGCAAACATCTGCGGGTTGGCGGTAGAGCCGAAACTGCTGAGGAACACACCCACGAACAGCAGGATGAAGTAGTTGCGGTTCCAGGCAAACAATACGCAGGCCAGCACGCCAAGCAGGCAACAGAAGACGATCAGGTTTTTCCGGTCGCCGCGTTTATCCGAGTAGCCTGCCAGAAACTGGCTGACGAAAATGCCAATCACCGCGCTTCCCGTAAAGAAAAAACCGACCATTGCCGGGCGGACGTGGACCTCATTACTGAGAAACAGGCTCAGCGTCGGCGTTTGCAGCGCACCGGCGATACCGGTTAAAAACGCGACGATCAAAAAAGAGGTCGAGGTGAAATCAAGCGATCGCCGTGGGGCGGCGGCGGTACTGTTTTGCATGGTGTTGTATCGGTCACTGTAGGAGAGGCGGCGAGTTTACGCCGCGAGCCAGATTATGAACAGTCACCTAAATCAAATTTGCACGGAAAATTAAAAACGCATTTCAAAAAACGAGCTTACATCATGCTGAAGTGGTGAAGGTGAGCGTCATCCCGCTTCAGCAAATGTGGCAATAATGCTAACGAAATGTGCTGTGGATCTAATTTATGCGATCAATTTGCCAGCAAAACTTGCAGGCTGATTAAGAAAGGCACAGAATTATTGAAACGTTTCAGCGTCGTCTTCCGCAGTAACTCAGGCAGGTACGACGATTTTTTCTCACAAAAGCTGAATCGATTCAATTCGGCGAGCGAGGGGAACCATGTTCCAGTTAACTGTTCAGGATATCCATCCCGGCCAGCAGGCCGCAAATAAAGAAGAGGCTATTCGCCAGGTTGCCGCTGCGCTGGTTAGCGCGGGTAACGTTGCGGAAGGCTACGTCGCCGGCATGCTGGCGCGTGAGCAACAAACCTCCACATTCTTAGGTAACGGCATTGCGATTCCGCACGGTACTACCGATACCCGCGATCAGGTGCTGAAAACCGGCGTTCAGGTTTACCAGTTTCCGCAGGGCGTAACCTGGGGTGAAGGGCAGACCGCCTATGTCGCCATTGGTATTGCCGCCAGCTCCGATGAGCACCTTGGCCTGCTGCGTCAGCTGACGCACGTGCTGAGCGATGACGAAGTAGCTGAACAGCTGAAGACCGCCACCACCGCGGAAGAACTTCGCGCCTTGTTGATGGGTGAAAAACAGAGCGAAGCGCTGAAGCTGGACAACGACATGTTGTCTCTGGACGTTGCCGCCAGCGATCTGGTGACGCTGCAGGCGCTGAACGCCGCGCGGCTGAAAGAAGCCGGTGCTGCGGATGCGAACTTCGTGGCGAAAGTGATCAACGAGCAGCCGCTGAATCTGGGGCAGGGCATCTGGCTGAGCGACAGTGCGGAAGGCAACCTGCGCAGCGCTATCGCGGTAAGCCGTGCGGCCACTCCGTTTGCTGTAGGCGAGGAGACGGCTTCCGTGCTGCTCACCGTGGCGATGGCCGATACGCAGCCAACCGCGGTGCTGAACCGCCTGGTCAACCTGCTGCTCGACAACAAAGCTGAACGTCTGCTGAAAGCTGATGCCGCCACGCTGCTGGCATTGCTGACCAGCGATGATGCAGCGGCTGATGATGTGCTGAGCGAAGAGTTCGTGGTGCGTAACGAACACGGTCTGCACGCTCGTCCGGGCACCATGCTGGTAAATACCATTAAACAGTTTAACAGTGACATCACCGTCACCAACCTCGACGGCAGCGGTAAACCGGCTAACGGTCGCAGCCTGATGAAGGTGGTCGCGTTGGGTGTCAAAAAAGGTCATCGTCTGCGCTTTACCGCCCAGGGAGATGATGCTCGCCAGGCGCTGGACGCCATTGGCGAAGCCATTGCTTCAGGCCTTGGGGAGGGCGCATAAATGAGCAGAAGAGTAGCCACAATTACCTTAAACCCGGCCTATGATTTGGTAGGGTTCACGCCAGAAATCGAACGCGGTGAAGTCAACCTGGTGCGTACCACCGGGCTGCACGCGGCGGGTAAAGGCATCAACGTGGCAAAAGTGCTGAAAGATCTCGGCATCGATGTGACCGTTGGCGGCTTCCTGGGGAAAGACAACCAGGACGGTTTTCAGCAGCTGTTCAGCGAGCTGGGTATTGCCAACCGTTTTCAGGTGGTGCAGGGCCGCACGCGCATTAACGTTAAGCTGACCGAAAAAGACGGTGAAGTCACTGACTTTAACTTCTCCGGTTTCGAAGTCACTCCGGCGGACTGGGAGCGTTTTGTCAACGATTCCCTGAGCTGGCTGGGCCAGTTCGACATGGTGTGCGTCAGCGGCAGCTTGCCTGCCGGCGTCAGCCCGGAAGCGTTCACCGACTGGATGACCCGTCTGCGCAGCCAGTGCCCTTGCATTATTTTTGACAGCAGCCGCGAAGCGCTGGTTGCGGGTTTGAAAGCCGCGCCGTGGCTGGTGAAACCGAACCGCCGCGAGCTGGAAATCTGGGCAGGCCGTAAGCTGCCTGAAATGAAAGATGTGATCGATGCCGCCCATGCGCTGCGTGAGCAGGGTATCGCCCACGTGGTGATTTCGCTGGGCGCGGAAGGCGCGCTGTGGGTGAATGCCTCCGGCGAGTGGATTGCCAAGCCGCCGTCAGTGGAAGTGGTCAGCACCGTAGGGGCAGGGGATTCGATGGTTGGCGGTCTGATTTATGGCCTGCTGATGCGCGAGTCCAGCGAGCACACCCTGCGTCTTGCCACCGCCGTTGCGGCGTTAGCGGTAAGCCAGAGCAACGTCGGGATCACCGATCGTACCCAGTTGGCCGCGATGATGGCGCGTGTCGACCTGAAACCTTTTAACTAACAGCAGGGGAGAGGCGTATGAAAACGCTGCTGATTATCGATGCCAAACTCGGACAGGCTCGTGCTTATATGGCGAAGACCCTGCTGGGCGCGGCGGCGCAGAAAGCGCGCCTGGAGTTAATTGATAACCCAAACGATGCCGAATTGGCCATCGTGCTGGGTTCCACGCTGCCAGCCGATACCGCGCTGGTAGGCAAACAGGTTTATCTTGGCGATATCAATCGCGCGGTTTCTCATCCGGAACTGTTCCTGAGCGAAGCCAAATCGCACGCGCTGCCCTATGAAGCTCCGGCGCAGGCCGAGCCGACGGCAACCGGCGCGGTGAAGCGTATTGTCGCGGTAACCGCATGCCCAACCGGCGTCGCGCACACCTTTATGGCGGCGGAAGCGATTGAAACCGAGGCCAAAAAGCGCGGCCTGTGGGTGAAAGTAGAAACCCGCGGTTCCGTGGGCGCTGGCAATGCCATCACGCCGGAAGAAGTTGAACAGGCTGACCTGGTTATCGTGGCGGCGGATATCGAAGTGGATCTGGCGAAATTTGCCGGTAAGCCGATGTATCGCACCACGACCGGCCTGGCGCTGAAGAAAACCGCGCAGGAGCTGGACAAAGCGATGGTCGAGGCCAAGCCGTACCAGCCTGCTGGTCAGAGCAAATCGCCTGCCGATGCGGCGAAAAAAGAGAGCGGCGGCGGGGCGTATCGTCACCTGCTGACCGGCGTTTCTTACATGCTGCCGATGGTGGTGGCGGGCGGTCTGTGTATCGCGCTCTCCTTCGCGTTTGGTATTAAAGCCTTTGAAGTCAAAGGTACGCTGGCCGCGGCGCTGATGCAGATCGGCGGTGGTTCAGCCTTTGCCCTGATGGTACCGGTGCTGGCAGGCTTTATTGCCTTCTCCATCGCTGACCGTCCGGGTCTGACGCCGGGTCTTATCGGCGGTATGCTGGCGGTGAGCGGCGGCTCCGGCTTTATCGGCGGTATCATTGCCGGTTTCCTGGCCGGTTACGTGGCGAAACTTATCAGTACTAAGCTGAAGCTGCCGCCGAGCATGGAAGCGCTGAAGCCGATTCTGATCATCCCGCTGGTCTCCAGCCTGATTGTCGGTCTGGCCATGATCTACCTGATCGGTACGCCGGTTGCGGCGCTGCTGAACTGGCTGACCCACTGGCTGCAAACCATGGGCACCGCTAACGCAGTCCTGCTGGGCGCTATCCTTGGGGCGATGATGTGTACCGATATGGGTGGTCCGGTGAACAAAGCGGCATACGCGTTCGGCGTGGGTCTGCTGTCTACCCAAACCTATGCACCGATGGCGGCGATTATGGCTGCCGGTATGGTGCCACCGCTGGCGATGGGTATCGCGACGCTGGTTGCGCGTAACAAGTTCGACAAAGGTCAACGTGAAGGCGGTAAAGCGGCGCTGGTGCTGGGGCTGTGCTTTATCTCTGAAGGGGCGATTCCGTTCGCTGCCCGTGACCCGATGCGCGTTCTGCCATGCTGTATCGTTGGCGGCGCGGTAACCGGCGCTATCTCGATGGCGGTAGGCGCGAAGCTGATGGCACCGCACGGTGGTCTGTTTGTTCTGCTGATTCCTGGCGCTATCACGCCGGTGCTGGGCTACCTGATTGCGATTGTCGCGGGTACGCTGGTGGCGGGCCTCTCTTACGCGGTGCTGAAGCGCCCGGAAGGTGAAGTTGCGGTAAAAGCGTAAGCGTTCAGTGAATGTGAAAAAGGGCCGATGATTCGGCCCTTTTTTTACGTCTGATGGCGGCTACGCTTTATCATGCCAACCCGAATCAGTAGGCCCGGTAAGCGCAGCGCCACCGGGCAATCAAGCAGCAGCGGACTCAGTCTGCTGCGCTTTCAGCCACGCAATTTCTTCCGCCCAGATATCCGGATTAATGGTTTCCAGCACCAGCGGGATACCGTCAAAACGCTCATCCTGCATGATAAAGCGGAACGCGTCGTGGCCGATGTTACCTTCGCCCAGACTATGGTGGCGGTCAACGCGGCTGCCGAACTCGCTTTTGGCGTCGTTCAGGTGCATACCGCGCAGGTACTGGAAGCCGACAATACGTTCAAATTCCGCGAAGGTGTCTGCGCAGGCTTCTTTGGTGCGCAGGTCGTAGCCGGCGGCAAAAGCGTGGCAGGTATCAATGCATACGCCGACGCGCGACTTGTCTTCTACGCCGTCAATAATGGCCGCCAGATGCTCAAACTTAAAGCCGAGGTTGCTGCCCTGGCCCGCCGTGTTCTCAATCACTGCCGTCACACCTTCGGTTTGCGCCAGTGCGATGTTGATAGACTCGGCAATCCGCGCCAGACATTTGTCTTCATCAATCTGCAACAGGTGGCTGCCCGGATGGAAGTTCAGCAACGTCAGCCCCAGTTGCTGACAGCGCGTCAGCTCGTCGATAAAAGCTTCCCGGGATTTCTCCAGCGCTTCTTCAACCGGATGGCCGAGGTTAATCAGGTAGCTGTCGTGCGGCAGAATTTGCGCCGGCGTGTAGTGATATTTTTCACAAGCGGCTTTGAAGTCGTCGATAATCTCGGTGGTCAACGGCGCGGCGCGCCACTGACGCTGATTTTTGGTGAACAGGGCGAAAGCGGTCGCTTCGATTTCCGCAGCCCGAATTGCGGCGTTGGCCAGACCGCCTGCGGCGCTGACGTGCGCTCCGATGTATTTCATAAAAAGTAAACCCGCCATACTCAAATTGGGAGAGTGAGTATAGCGGGTTCAGGGGGGTTAGTCGTTGTCGATTATGCCATCAGGTAATGAATCGCGTAGTTAATCGCACCGCCGCCAACAATCAGCCAGATGAACAGCACCAGCGCCATCATCAGCGGTTTCGCACCGGCTTTTTTCAGTGCGCTAACGTGAGTGGTCACACCCAGCGCCGCCATGGCCATCGCCAGCAGGATGGTGTCCAGCGTAATCAGCATTTGCACAACGCTGTTGGGCAGCAGATGGAACGAGTTAAAGATAGTGACCACGATGAACATGATGGCAAACCATGGGA
Organism: Kluyvera sp. Awk 3; assembly: GCF_028069715.1. Lineage (NCBI taxonomy): Bacteria > Pseudomonadati > Pseudomonadota > Gammaproteobacteria > Enterobacterales > Enterobacteriaceae > Kluyvera > Kluyvera sp. Awk 3. The sequence continues at coordinate 32,959 of NZ_JANEWH010000007.1, forward strand.
TCGTGATTTTACTTTTCTGCGCCGCGCCTGCCGGAGCCAGCTGTTTTACTCGCGCTGCCATAAACAGCAGGAACGGAGCCAGCATCATCACGCGCAGCATTTTGGCAATCACCGCCGCGTTTTCGGTTTCCGGCGTCACCGCATGACCGGCTGCCACTACCTGCGCGACTTCGTGCATGGTCGAACCGATGTAAATGCCGTAGGTTTCAGGGGTAAACCAGTGCGCCAGCAGCGGGTACATGGCCGGGTAGATAAAGATAGCCAGCGTCCCGAAAATCACCACCGTTGCGACCGCGACGGTCACTTTGCTGGCTTCGGCTTTAACAACAGGCTCGGTTGCCAGTACCGCCGCAGCACCACAGATGCTGCTACCGGCGCCAATCAGCCAGCTGGTGTGTTTGTCCAGACCGAACACTTTCTGCCCGAGCCAGCAGGCCATCATAAAGGTACTGCACAACGTCAGGGCGTCGATAACAATTCCGCTCACGCCCACGTCAGCAATCTGGGCGAAGGTCAGACGAAAACCGTAAAGAATGATGCCCAGACGCAGTAAATGCTGTTTAGCGAACAGCACGCCGCCGTCGCACGACTGCCAGAGTTTCGGGTAAATCGTGTTACCAATCACCATCCCAAACAGGATGGCCAGCGTCAGTGCGCTCATGCCGACGCCTGCTACGGCCGGGATATTGCCGATCCAGACTGCCGCGCCGGTAATCACGGCGCTCAGTGCGAGCCCTGGGATAAAATGTTTGATACCGCGATGATGATGCGTTTCTAAGGTGACCTGTGTCATAACCTTCTCCTTTGTCTGGCTAAAAGGTTACGCTCGGCTGGCTTAAAGGTAAAATTGATTATATATTTATAATTAATCGTAATAACTGGTAAGGGCGGCTCTTGCGGGCTGAAAACATATGCATATCACGCTGCGGCAGTTAGAAGTTTTTGCGGAAGTGCTGAAAAGCGGTTCGACGACTCAGGCTTCGCAGATGTTGGCGCTGTCGCAGTCGGCGGTCAGCGCGGCGCTCACTGACCTTGAGGGGCAGCTCGGCGTTCAACTCTTCGACCGCGTCGGCAAGCGGCTGGTGGTCAATGAGCACGGACGGCTGCTGTACCCGCGCGCGCTGGCGTTGCTGGAGCAGGCGGGCGAAATTGAACAGCTGTTCCGTGAAGATAACGGCGCCATCCGCGTGTATGCGAGCAGTACTATCGGCAACTATATTTTGCCGGAGATTATCGCGCGCTATCGCAAAGATTTTCCTTCGCTGCCGCTGGAGCTGAGCGTGGGCAACAGCCAGGATGTGATTAACGCCGTGGCCGATTTCCGCGTCGATATTGGCCTGATTGAGGGGCCGTGCCATTCGGCGGATATCATTGCCGAACCGTGGCTGGAGGATGAGCTGGTGGTGTTCTCCGCGCCAGACAGCGCCTGGCTGCAGGGTGAGGTCACGCTGGAAAAGCTGGCGATGGTGCCGTGGATCCTGCGTGAGAAAGGCTCTGGCACGCGTGAAATCGTTGATTATTTACTGCTTTCACATCTGCCGCAGTTCCAGATGGGAATGGAGTTGGGTAACTCAGAGGCCATCAAACACGCCGTGCGCCATGATTTGGGCGTCAGTTGCCTGTCGCGGCGGGTGATTGCCGAGCAGCTCGAGGCCGGTACGCTGAAGGAGGTGACTATCCCGCTACCGAAGCTGAGCCGCACGCTGTGGCGCATCCATCATCGGCAAAAGCATCTTTCTAATGCTCTGAAGCGCTTTTTGCACTACTGCGATATCTAAAACCGCCAGTGGATGCTTTACTTATAATAAGAGACCAATCATGAAGGTCTCTTATAACTGCGCATTTCTACCGTGATATAGCGGAATCGTCTGCTACAATCGCGCCTCATTTTTTGGATGGATAGCATTTTCACATGGGTTCCGAAACGAAAACCACACAAGCGCCCGCGTTACGTCGCGAACTCAAGGCGCGTCACCTGACGATGATCGCCATTGGCGGTTCTATCGGTACGGGTCTGTTTGTTGCGTCCGGCGCAACCATTTCTCAGGCGGGCCCGGGCGGCGCGCTGTTTTCCTATATTCTGATTGGCCTGATGGTCTACTTCCTGATGACCAGTCTGGGCGAGCTGGCGGCTTATATGCCGGTATCCGGCTCTTTTGCCACCTACGGTCAGAACTATGTGGAAGAGGGCTTCGGCTTCGCGCTGGGCTGGAACTACTGGTACAACTGGGCGGTGACCATCGCCGTTGACCTCGTGGCCGCGCAGCTGGTGATGAGCTGGTGGTTCCCGGACACGCCGGGCTGGATCTGGAGCGCGCTGTTCTTGTGCGTTATCTTCCTGCTGAACTACATCTCTGTGAAGGGATTCGGCGAAGCGGAATACTGGTTCTCGCTGATCAAAGTGGCGACCGTGATTATCTTCATCGTCGTTGGCATTATGATGATCCTCGGTATCTTCAAGGGCGCGCAGCCGGTCGGCTGGAGCAACTGGACAACCGGTGACGCGCCGTTTGCTGGCGGCCTGTCGGCGATGATCGGCGTGGCAATGATTGTCGGTTTCTCTTTCCAGGGCACCGAGCTGATTGGTATCGCGGCGGGTGAATCTGAAGATCCGGAGAAGAATATACCGCGTGCTGTGCGTCAGGTGTTCTGGCGTATCCTGCTGTTCTATGTGTTCGCGATCCTGATCATCAGCCTGATTATTCCGTACACCGATCCAAGCCTGCTGCGTAACGACGTGAAGGATATCTCCGTCAGCCCGTTCACTCTGGTGTTCGAGCACGCGGGTCTGCTCTCTGCGGCGGCGATTATGAACGCCGTTATCCTGACGGCGGTACTGTCGGCGGGTAACTCCGGCATGTACGCCTCTACCCGTATGCTGTACACCCTGGCCTGCGATGGCAAAGCGCCGCGCATCTTCTCGAAGCTCTCCCGTGGCGGCGTGCCGCGTAACGCGCTGTATGCTACTACCGTGATTGCCGGTCTGTGCTTCCTGACCTCAATGTTCGGCAACCAGACCGTGTACCTGTGGCTGCTGAACACCTCCGGGATGACCGGCTTTATCGCCTGGCTGGGGATTGCGATTAGCCATTATCGCTTCCGCCGTGGTTACGTTATGCAGGGTCACGATATTAACAACCTGCCGTACCGCTCCGGGTTCTTCCCGCTGGGGCCGATCTTCGCCTTCGTGCTGTGCCTGATTATCACGCTGGGCCAGAACTACGAAGCGTTCCTCGCCGATACCATCGACTGGGGCGGCGTCGCGGCGACCTATATCGGTATCCCGTTGTTCCTGGTTATCTGGTTCGGCTACAAGCTGACCCGTGGTACGCACTTCGTTCGCTATAGCGAAATGCACTTCCCGGAACGCTTTAAGAAATAACGCGTCGGGTTCCCGGTGATAAAAAAACCTCTCTTCGGAGAGGTTTTTTTATGCGCGGCATTTTTGTTACGTCTTGACATAACTTTAAATAATCTTAATTGATAATTATTATCATTACTTTTATCATCCATGCCCATACAAATGGATGAAGCCACTTCCTTATCCCGGTGAAGCTGATGCCGGAGGGACCAGCCACATCTGCATAAAAAACAGGCCGCCAGTGAGCGGTATCAAGCAGCATTTGTGAGTAAGACCCTTTTGTTTTAATTCAGTATTCACCTCATGGAGAAAGGAAATGTTTAGGTTAAACCCCATCGTTCGGGGCGGACTGTGCGCGTCCGTAATGTCCCTGGCGCTGCCCGCAGCGGCCGCAGATAATGATGAAGTGCTGGTCGTGACGGCGGCGGCTACCGAACAAAGCGTAAAGGATGCCCCCGCGAGCATCAGCGTCATTACCCAGGAAGACTTGCAGCGCAAGCCTGTGCAGAACCTGAAAGATGTGCTGAAAGAAGTGCCGGGCGTCCAGCTCACCAACGAGGGGGATAACCGTCAGGGCGTCAGCATTCGCGGCCTGGACAGCAGCTACACCCTGATTCTCATCGACGGTAAACGCGTTAACTCGCGAAACGCCGTTTTCCGCCACAACGACTTCGACCTGAACTGGATCCCGGTTGACGCCATCGAACGTATCGAAGTGGTGCGCGGCCCAATGTCTTCCCTCTACGGTTCTGATGCGCTGGGCGGCGTGGTGAATATCATCACCAAAAAAATCGGCGCGAAATGGACCGGTTCCGTCACTGCCGATACTACCATTCAGGAACATCGCGATCGCGGCGATACCTGGAACGGCCAGTTCTTCACCTCCGGCCCGCTGGTGGACGGCGTGCTGGGCATGAAGGCGTTTGGGAGCCTGTCGAAGCGCGAGAAGGATAGTCCGCAGAGTTCGACGACCAGCACCACCGGCGAATCACCGCGCATCGAGGGTTACACCAGCCGCGACGGTAACGTGGAGTTTGCCTGGACGCCGAATGAAAATAACGACATCACCGCCGGTTACGGTTTCGACCGACAGGACCGTGATTCCGATTCTCTCGACCGTAACCGTCTGGAGCGCCAGAACTACTCGCTGAGCCACAACGGACGCTGGGATTTAGGTAACAGCGAACTGAAGTATTACGGCGAAAAGGTGGTCAACAAGAATCCGGGCAATAGCAGTAATATCACTTCGCAAAGTAACACCATCGACGGCAAATACGTGCTGCCGCTGGGGGCGATTAATCAACTGGTGACCTTTGGCGGCGAATGGCGTCACGATAAGCTGAGCGATCCGGTCAACCTGACCGGCGGCTCCAGCAGCGAAACCTCCGCCAGCCAGTATGCGCTGTTCCTCGAAGACGAGTGGCGCATCTTCGAACCGCTGGCGCTGACCACCGGGATCCGTATGGACGATCACCAGACCTATGGCGACCACTGGAGCCCGCGTGCGTATCTGGTGTATAGCGCCACCGATACGCTAACGGTGAAAGGGGGCTGGGCCACCGCGTTTAAAGCGCCATCGCTGCTTCAGCTTAGCCCAGACTGGAGTTCCAACTCGTGCCGCGGCGGCTGTCGTATTGTCGGTAGCCCGGACCTGAAACCGGAAACCAGCGAAAGCTTTGAAATCGGTCTTTATTACCAGGGGGAAGAGGGCTGGCTGGAAGGCGTGCAGGGCAGCGTAACCACCTTCCAGAACGATATTGACGATATGATTAACGTGAGTCGTACGCGCGATCGCAACGCCGCGCCGGGCTACCCGAACTTTGTCGGCTTTGACAATGGCGTGCCGGTATTCTCCTACTATAACGTCAATAAAGCGCGTATTCGTGGTGTGGAAACCGAGCTGAAGGTGCCGTTTGGCGATGAGTGGAAGGTGACGCTGAACTATACCTACAATGACGGTCGCGATCTGAGCAACGGCGAGGATAAACCGCTACAGGAACTGCCGTTCCATACCGCGAATGGGCGTCTGGACTGGACGCCGGTGCAGGACTGGTCGTTCTACCTGGCGGCACGCTATAACGGCAAGCAGCGCGCGGTGAGCGAAACCTCCAAAACGCCGGGCGGTTACACCACCTGGGATCTCGGCGGGGCGTGGCAGGCAACCAAGGATATCAAGCTGCGCGCGGGCGTGCTGAACCTCGGGGATAAAGATCTGTCGCGCGACGACTACAGCTATAACGAAGATGGCCGCCGCTACTTTATGGCAGTGGATTACCGCTTCTAACCAGTGATGATGGTCGTGCCGGGTTTTACCCTGCGCGACCATATTGCGCGCTCGCGTAGGCCCGATAAGCGTAGCGCCATCGGGCAACCTCTCTTACCAGTAGCTACGCCAGTTCTGTACCGCCCGCGTGATCGCTTCCATCAGGAAGTAATCCCCCCAGCTACAGCACTCGTTCACCCCAATTCCACCTTTGAAGTAGTACACCGAATGCTTCAGCAGCCCCTGGCCCGGCGTATGTTCACGATTCACATAACCGTCGATCATATTGCCGATCATGCGTAGCGCCAGCGTCTCGTAGCTCTCCTTATCCGGATGTGTCGCCGGGAGATGTTTTACTAATTCCAGCAGCGCGCAGGCGACAATGGCTGCTGCTGAACTGTCGCGTTCGCTGGTAGGGTCGGTGAGCGCCAGATCCCAATAGCAGATAAGATCGTCTGGCAGACGATTCAGGTAATAGTTCGCCAGCGTCTGGCTGAGTTCCAGCAGGCGTTCGTCGCCGGTATACAGGTAGTTCAGCAGGAAGCCATAAACGCCCCATGCCTGGCCGCGCGCCCAGCAGGAGTCGTCGGAGAAGCCCTGATGGGTGTTGCCAAAGCGCGGTGCGCCGGTCTCAACGTCCATATACCAGGTGTGGAAGGTTGAGCCATCTTCACGCACGATATAGCGACGCGCGCGCTCAATATGCTGCTTTGCTGCCTCGGCGTAGCGCGGGTCGCCGCTCGCGCGGCTGGCCTCGTACAGCAGCGGCAGATTCATATTACAGTCGATGATCATACGCCCTTGCTGTTCGGGGTTGTTCAGCTCGCCCCAGGCCTGGATGATCCCGGCTTTTTCGTTATAGCGTTCCATCAGCGCTTCGGCAGCGAGCAGGGCGATATAGCCTGCTTCGCGGTTGCCGGTCAGGCGCTGGCCCGCCACGCATGACAGGCTGTAGAGGAAGCCCAGATCGTGGTGGTTAGTATGATCGCGGTTAATAATCCGCTGGCCGAACGAATGAATATGCTGCTCTGCAAGCGTGCGGTACTGTTCCTGCCCGGTCCATTCATAGGCCAGCCACAGCTGGCCGGTCCAGAAGCTGGTGGTCCACTCAATATTGTCGATGATGGGATAGATGCCTTTCTCGCAGGCCGCATCCGGAAAACGCTGACCAAAGTAGTCCGCGTTGCTCTCAATTGCTTTCAGCAGGTCGGGCATTATCCCGCGAATTTTACGGCCAAGTGCTTCACGTTCGCCCGGCTGGAGCGGTTGGCAGGCGAGCGGTTCTTTGCTGATCGTTTCAGACGTCATGCTGTCATATTCCCGTTTTTAATTAATCGCTTCGTGTTTGATTTCCTAGCCTACAGCGTTCTTCTTGTGGCTGTAGCAGGCAGAGAGAGTGAGGGCGGATACGCCGGTAAAGACCAGGGCGATGATGCCCATAATCAGATAGGTATGTTCAAAACCAATGGTCTGATAGGCGTAACCCGCAGGCGGCGCGACCACGATAGAGCCGACGTAAATCATCGCCTGGTAGCCCAGCAGGTACATGGTGGCGTTAACGCGTTTGTCGAAATGCTCGGCGATATACTTAAACACCGACACCAGAATCAGCGCGATTTCAATGCCGTATAGCGGTTTCACCAGGCAGATAATCAGTGGGTCGCTGGTCAGGCCGGAGATAATCAAGCGCAGGCTGATTACCAGCCCGGTGAGCAACATCCCCTGCTTCGCACCGATGCGATTGATAATGGCGGGCACCAGCATCATGCCGAAGAACTCGGCGGCGGACTGGGCGGTGCTCATATAACCGAACATGGCGTTACCTTCTTCTTTGGTGGCAAAGAAGGTGACGAAGTAACGGGAGAACTGCTGCTCGGCGATAAACATCATCCACGCCACGCCGGCAATATAGAGCGCAAACATCCAGAATTTGCGGTTCGCCAGCAGGTGCAGCACGTCGGTAATCACAATCTTATCTTTCGACAGGACGTTGTTTTCCTCCTGGCCGAAATGGTCGACCTTGAGCGTCAGCAGCACGGCGAACATACACAGCGCCGAGACGCTGCTGATGGCAAAGTTGATTTTAGGCGAGATGTTATAGAGGAAGCCGGAGAACGACGAGGCGGTGGCCCAGCCCAGCGCTGCCCACATGCGGATGCGGCCAAACTCCATGTTGTAGAGGCGGCTGAAGCGGTCAACATAGGACTCTTCCGCCGCGACGCCGGCATACCAGCCGAGGCTAAAGAATAGCGCGCCGACGATCATGCCGCTGATAAAGTGGCTTTGCAGCAGCGGCAGATAGATCCAGATATAGAAGGGAGCCATCAGCGCCGAGACAATACAGACAAAATAGAGCAGGTGCTTCTTCATGCCGATTTTGTCCATGATGTAGCCGTACACCGGCTTAATCACTACGGCGAATACGCCATTCACCGCAAACACGGTGCCAATATCGACAGCGTCCAGCCCGGCTTTGTCGCCAAGCCAGATGGCGTACAGGCCAAAGCTTGCCGCCCAGGTAAAGGTAAAGAGGAAAACAAAGAGACTTAACTTGATATACGCCGAACGAGTCGACTGAATTGTGGTTGTCATTACGGTCTCCGCCGTGATTCAGAGGTCAGGTTTATACCAGCGTGAGCGGGTTACCGTTCACGGTTAACTGTCGTGTAGCAGGGTCAAACTCCAGCCCCTCCGGCAGCGGTCGCGCTGTGCCCAGGTCGGCGCTAACGTAGCAGACCAACCAGTGGGTACCGGCGCTCAGCGACGCGGACAGGCAGGGAATATCGGCTGGGGCGGCGTACAGCACATTGCTGTTTGGCGGCGTGGTAACGACAAGCGGCTCGCGATTGCCGTACAGGTTAACCACCTGGCTGTAATCATCTGCCGTTTGCACAGTGACGGCATCGGCAAGCTGTTCGAGCCGCGTCTGGCGATGGCGGTTGGCGGCAAATCCCCCTTCGACGCAGTTCAGCGCCCGCGGTGTGTTCACACGGTGAATGCGGATGTGGCCGCTTTCCAGCGGGATGAGCCAACTGGTGACTTCGACGTCGTGCCACGGGCGCCACTCGCTGCGTACCCAATGTGGGGTCACTTGCGAACGCTCACACTCGCGGCGGCCGCGATAGTAGTCATCCCCCGTGCTGAACAGCAGCATGGAATCGACGGCGGCGTGATTCAGCCCATAACGCCCGCGCTCCAGGGTGAAGCCGAACTGGCTGGAATAGGCGAATTTGCAGTATTTTTGCTCAAAGTTAACAAAGTTATTCTTGTCGAACTGACCGGACATCAGCATCCAGGCGTGGCGGTTTTCACTGCTGTGGACGATGATTTGCCCGGCTTCGGGAATCGGGTGGATCGTCTCCAGCGCGGGCAGCGGTTCACACTCGGCCTGCCAGAAGGCGCTCTCTTCCGGTAATGCCAGAATCAGCATCGCCTTCAGCGCCCAGTACGGTGAACCGGGGCTATTGTAGTCTTCGGCCATAATCAGGTTCGGGTAGGCATAGCCGATCGTAAATAGCCCATCTGCGTCGATAAACGGCTGCGTCTGCCAGTGCTCCAGATTGCGCAAAATCAACCCTTTGGCCACGCCCGGCGTGAAGACGTCCAGCCCGGTAAAGGCCACGGCGCTCCAGAAGGCGACCTGCACAAAGCGATAGGTCAGGCTACGGCCAAACGGAATGCCCGCGCCGTCGGCAGTGAAGTAATAGCGATAATCCTGGGCAAACTGCTGGGCGCGCTGGCGATAGCGCAGGCAGCGCTCCGGGTCGATATCCTGCATAAAGTGGCTGTAGATCAGGCCATAGAAATGGAAGGCGCTGGAGATGTAGTAATCGCGCGGTTTACCTTTACCGTCGCAGTACCAGCCGTTGCCCAGCCAGAAGGGTTCGATGGCGTCGAGATGCCGGTGGATCACCGCCATGTCATATTCACGGCCAACGCATTTCAGACCCAGTTGAATCAGCACCGGGAAAAAGTGCCAGTTATTGTCCGGCACGGCGACATCCGCGCTTTGGCTGAGCCAGCGCACGAGGTTATCCTGTTCCGCGGCGGACAGCGCCTGCCACAGTCCGTTGTTCGGTAGCGCCAGCCCGAGGCCAAATGCGGCCATCTCAACGCAGCGCTGATCGTTATCGCCGACATCCCCCCAGTAGCCGGGATGCTGCGGGTTACAGCCGTTGCGCACGCCGGTGATGAATTTATCGTGCCACTCCGGCGTTGTGCCGCCGCTAACCAGTGGTAACAGCCCCCACAGCAGACGAATAAAACCTTCCATCCCGGCCACCTCGTCCGGGTATTGTGCAGCGGTGTTTCCTGCGTGAAGGCGCGTGCAATCGGCCGACAGATGGGGAACGGCTGCCGTAATCCAACGTGTTAATTGTGCACTGTATTCTTGTTTCGTCCGCATGATGAAATCCCGTTTCATATCGTTGATGGCGGACGAATAATAGGAAGTTGCCCCGTGTGGCAAATGTGATTGCGCTCTTACTTTTACGCATCTCAGGTAATTAAAAATAATTTTATGGCGTATTTTGGCCTGAAAGTTTTACTTCGATGATGAAAGTTTAAGTTTATTAACATGCGAGGCAAACGCGGTGGCCCACTCCCAGCGAACGGAAGACACGACTTATCTTGAGCAGATCCATCTCAACGATAAATCGATTTATTTCAATCGTATGCAAAATATGCCGGCCAATTACTATCACTGGCATCAGTGTGCGGAGATTCTCTCGGTGTCGCGTGGGGTCGGGATTGCGCTGATGGAACACCAGCAGTACACGGTCAAACCGGGTCGCCTGTTTATCTTCCCGCCCGGTAAGCTGCACAAGGTGTACGTCGAGCAGGATGAACGTAACCTTTACCATCGTACGACCCTGCATTTTAATCCGCTGCTGCTGGAACCCTGGCTGCGGGATTTTCCCCGTCAGCAGATGCTGCTGCGCCAGCTGTGTGGCCGCGGTGAGAAGGCGCGGGTGTTTGATGTGGGCGACCTGCAGCCGGTGATTGAAACGCTGTTACAGCGCTTTGAAACGTTGACCCACGAGGAAAGCTGGAGCACCAGCGACAGCGCCTTTCTGATTATGCAGCTGATCAGCCTGTTGCCACAGCAGGAGCAGGCGACCGGGCATAATACCTTTTCATCGACCATTATTCGCTGGCTGGAAAATCACTACCACGAACGCTGTTCGCTGGAGGAGATTGCGGAGGTGATGGGCTGTTCGCGCGGACACACCTCGCGGCGTTTTCATGATGAAACCGGCGGCACGATTCAGGAATATTTGATGATGCGGAGAATTCGTCAGGCTTGCGAATTATTGCTGCATTCACAGCTCTCGGTGCGGGAAATTGCTGAACGGGTCGGTTTTACCGAATACGCGTGGTTTATTACCTGTTTTCGCAAGAATATGGGCAAAACGCCGTTGCAGTATCGTAAGGCGTATCCCTACACGCTGCCGGGCGCTGATTTGTAGGCCGGATAAGGCGTTTACGCCGCCATCCGGCAGGGTAGGGCAGATTACCGGATGGCGCTGCGCTTATCTACGCAAAGAGATGCTCCGCGTGGAACCGCAGATGGTCCTCAATAAAGGTGGCAATAAAGTAATAGCTATGGTCGTAACCCGGCTGAATACGCAGGGTGAGCGGCCAGTCTTTCTGCCGCGCGGCTTCGGCAAATACCGCAGGTTGTAGCTGGTCGGCCAGGAATTGATCGTTATCGCCCTGGTCAATGAGTAGCGGAACCGGCGCCTCAGCGCGGCTTGCCAGCAACAGTTCGGTGCTGTCCCATTCGGCCCAGCGTGCGATATCGTCACCGAGATAGGCGCTAAAGGCTTTCTTTCCCCAGGGCACACGGCTTGGGTTGACGATGGGCGCAAAGGCCGAAGCGCTGCAATATTGACCCGGATTTTTGAGCGCCAGCATTAACGCGCCGTGGCCGCCCATCGAGTGGCCGCTGATGGCACAGCGTTCACTCACGTTAAACTGTTCCTGAATCAGCGCCGGCAGTTCGTCACGCAGGTAATCGTACATGCGATAGTGGGCGGCCCACGGTGCCTGGGTGGCGTTTAAGTAGAAGCCAGCACCCTGGCCAAGATCGTAAGCGGCATCGTTAGCCACGCCTTCGCCACGTGGGCTGGTATCCGGCATGACCAGCACAATACCCAATTCTGCGGCAACACGCTGCGCGCCCGCTTTGGTGGTGAAGTTCTCGTCGTTGCAGGTCAGACCGGACAGCCAGTACAGCACTGGCGGCGGCGTTTTTTTGCCTTCCGGTGGCAAAAACAGGCTGAACGTCATCGGGCAGTTCAGCGTGGTGGAATGGTGCTGCCAGCGCTGCTGCCAGCCGCCATAACAGCGGTGCTCTTCAAGCATTTCCATGCGGGCTCCTCGCGGTTTTGGTCAGAATTAATAGTCCCATCATACAGATAATTCATCGCTGGTGAGTAACTTTCACTTCCGCATAACATTTACATGTTGCATCATAAAGATAACTTTACATTCACATTTGAGGCTTTCATGCCGGTACGAATTGCGCTCAGTGGCTTTCTGGTGCTAGTGGCAACGATGGGGATTGGGCGCTTTGCTTTTACGCCTCAGGTGCCGCTGATGATTGCGGAAGGTGAGCTGACGCTGACCAGCGCCGGGCTGGTGGCGGCGCTTAACTATCTGGGTTACCTGGTGGGTGCCTGGGATGCCATGCGGACCCATCGCGGCGTTGAGGCCCGACTGTATCTTGGCATCATCGGTGCGGTGGCGCTGACCTTTCTATCCGCGTTGGCGGATAACGCCTGGCTGCACGGTGCGCTACGTTTTGTTATCGGCTGCATGAGCGGCTGGTCGATGGTGCTGACGGCGGCATGGGTGAATGAACGGCTGGCGCACTATGCCAGGCCGGGGCTCAGTGCGGCGGTGTTTGCCGGGCCGGGGGCGGGGATCGCGATAAGCGGCCTGCTGGGCGTATTTATTCATGCGCAGGCGCTGAGCGCGGCGGCGGGCTGGCAGCTGTACGGCGTGCTGGCGCTGCTGCTGGTGGCGTTGATTGGCCGCTGGTTGCCGCGGCCCGGCGAACTGCACCGTAGCGGTGAAAAGCCGGAGCCATTAACCTTAACCCGCAACCTGAAGCGGCTGGTGTGGAGCTACAGCCTGGCGGGCTTTGGCTATATTCTGCCCGCCACCTTCTTATCGCAAATGGCCAGCCAGCGTTTCCCGGACAGCCTGTTTGCTCAGTTTATCTGGCCGGTCTTTGGCCTCGCGGGGGCAACAGGGATTGCGCTGAGTATTGCTACGCGTGGCCTGGGTCACACGCACCAGCGGTTGGCGATAGTATTGTGGCTGCAGGGCGTCGGCGTGCTGGCCGCCTGGCTGCTGCCGGGGATGAGCGGGCTGGTTGTCGGCGCGCTGCTGGTTGGCGGCGGATTCCTCGCGGCGGTACAACTCTCTCTGCTTTATGGCCGCGAGCTGGCGCCAAATCACGCCCGCTATATGGCCGGGCTGCTGACCACCGGCTATGCCGTCGGGCAACTGATAGGGCCAATGACTTCGGCGCTCTCGACCTGGCTGACCCAGCGACTGGAGCCCGCGCTGGGGATTGCTGCGGTTGCGCTGCTGATCGGTGGCGCGCTGGTCTGGCGTCCGCAGCCTGAAAGGTAAGAACGATTGCAATAATTATCGCGACGAATACTGGATTCTGTGCGTCGCCTCACGCACAATGAGTGCAAACTTTGCACCGACAAAAGCAAAGTGCACACCTGCAGGAGAAATAATAATGTCATCACTGAGTAAAGAAGCGGTCCTGGTACACGAAGCGCTGGTCGCCCGTGGTCTGGAAACCCCGCTGCGCCCACCGGTGCGCGAAATGGATAATGAAACCCGTAAGCGCCTGATTACCGGACATATGACTGAGATCATGCAGTTGCTGAATCTCGATTTAAGTGATGACAGTCTGATGGAAACGCCGCGCCGCATCGCCAAAATGTATGTGGACGAGATTTTCTCTGGTCTGGATTACGCCAATTTCCCGAAAATCACCGTCATTGAAAATAAAATGAAGGTCGATGAAATGGTGACCGTGCGCGATATCACGCTAACCAGCACCTGCGAACACCACTTTGTGACCATTGATGGTAAAGCGACCGTCGCCTATATCCCGAAAGATTCGGTGATTGGCTTGTCGAAAATTAACCGTATCGTGCAGTTTTTCGCTCAGCGCCCACAGGTGCAGGAGCGTTTAACGCAGCAAATCCTGACTGCGCTGCAAACGCTGCTGGGGACCAACAACGTGGCGGTCTCCATTGACGCGGTGCACTACTGCGTGAAAGCGCGCGGCATTCGCGATGCCACCAGCGCGACCACGACCACGTCGCTCGGCGGTCTGTTCAAGTCCAGCCAGAACACCCGCCAGGAGTTCTTGCGCGCCGTGCGTCACCACAACTAATACGTCAGCGGAGCAGGGGACATGGAGAGAAACGTCACGCTGGATTTTATTCGTGGCGTTGCCATTCTGGGGATCCTGCTGCTGAACATCAGCGCCTTCGGCTTGCCGAAGGCCGCCTATCTTAACCCGGCCTGGTACGGCGAGGTCACCTCGCGCGACGCCTGGACGTGGGCCATTCTCGATCTCTTTGCTCAGGTCAAATTCCTGACGCTCTTCGCGCTTTTGTTTGGCGCCGGGCTCCAGCTACTGCTACCGCGCGGTTCACGTTGGATCCAAAGCCGCTTAACGCTGTTGGCGCTGCTGGGCTTTATCCATGCGTTGCTGTTTTGGGACGGTGATATTCTGCTGGCCTACGCGCTGGTAGGGCTTATCTGTTGGCGGCTGGTGCGTGACGCCGGGGAAGTCAAAGCGTTGTTTAATACCGGCGTGATGCTCTATGTCGTCGGCGTAGCCGTGCTGATCCTGCTGGGGTTGATTGCCGACAGCGGCCAGAGCCGTTCATGGGTGCCGGATGCTTCCAGTCTGCTGTATGAACACTACTGGAAGCTGAACGGCGGGCTGGAAGCGTTCAGCAATCGCGCTGATATGTTATCCGCTAACCTGCTGGCGCTGGGCGCACAGTACGGCTGGCAGCTGGCGGGCATGATGCTGATGGGGGCGGCGCTGATGCGCTGCGGCTGGCTGAAAGGGCAGTTCAGCCCCCGTCATTATCGCCGCTGTGCGGGCATTTGTATTCCGCTCGGTATGGTGATTAATCTGCCCGCGATTGCCGCGCAGTGGCATCTCGGCTGGGACTACCGCTGGTGCGCTTTCTTGTTACAGGTCCCGCGGGAAATCAGCGCACCCATTCAGACACTGGGCTATGCGGCGCTGGCCTATGGCTACTGGCCGCAAATCAGCCGTTCTAAACTTGCTGCAGCCGTTGTCTGCGTGGGCCGTATGGCGCTCACTAATTATCTGCTGCAAACGCTCATCTGCACCACGCTCTTCTATCATTTCGGTCTGTTTATGGAATTCGATCGCCTGACGTTGCTGGCTTTCGTGGTTCCTGTCTGGCTGGTCAACCTCGTCTTTTCCGTGCTGTGGCTGCGTCGCTTCCGTCAGGGGCCGGTGGAATGGCTATGGCGGCAGTTGACGGCAAAAGCCGCTGGTGTTTCATTCCGCAATACATTTAGATAACGATCGAGATCACAACCATTAACAAAATGGATGTAACCGTTTCCAGACGTGTGACCGCCCTCACGTAGTTGCCGCCAGCTCGCTGCCAGAATAGCGCATCTTGATGGACCCAGGAGGTGTCACGTGAACTGCAGCACTATTCAATCGGGCGGTGAGTATGGTCACCATTCGTGATGTCGCGCGCCAGGCTGGCGTTTCCGTTGCTACCGTCTCCCGGGTGCTGAACAACAGCGCACTGGTAAGCCAGGATACCCGCGAGGCAGTGATGAAAGCGGTTGCCGCGTTAGGCTATCGGCCAAACGCCAACGCGCAGGCGCTGGCCACCCAGGTCAGCGATACCATTGGTGTGGTGGTGATGGACGTCTCCGATGCTTTCTTCGGGGCGCTGGTGAAAGCGGTTGATACAGTGGCCCAGCAGTATCAAAAAAATGTACTGATTGGCAACAGCTATCATGAAGCGGACAAAGAACGTAACGCCATTGAAGTGTTGATACGTCAGCGCTGTAGCGCGCTGATCGTCCATTCAAAAGCGTTAAGCGATCGGGAGTTGAGCGAGTTCATGGCTCAGATGCCCGGCATGGTGCTGATCAATCGTATCGTCCCCGGCTATGCGCACCGCTGCGTTTGCCTCGACAACGTCAGTGGCGCGTTGATGGGCACCCGAATGCTGCTCAATCATGGCCATCAGCGTATCGGCTACCTGGCCTCCAGTCACAACATCGAAGATGACGACATGCGTCGGGAAGGGTGGGCGCGAGCCTTACTGGAACAGGGCATCGTGGCGCCGGACAGTTGGGTTGGCACCGGGACGCCAGATATGCAGGGCGGTGAGGCGGCAATGGTTGAACTGCTCGGGCGCAACGCCGGACTGACGGCGGTTTTTGCGTATAACGATAACATGGCCGCCGGGGCGCTAAGCGCGCTCAAAGATAACGGTATTGCGGTGCCGCAGCAGGTTTCGGTGATTGGTTTTGATGATATCCCGATTGCGCGCTATACCGATCCTCAACTCACCACCGTGCGCTATCCGATTGTTTCTATGGCAAAACAAGCCACTGAACTGGCGCTGCTCGGCGCTGCCGGGAAGCTTGACGGTGACGCTACGCATTGTTTTATGCCGACCCTGGTTCGCCGCCACTCGGTGGCTCAGCGGCAATTTGTGCATCCCATCACGAACTAAATTGTTAATCCTATGTAACCGTTTTCAATCTGTGAGTAAATTCACAGATTGTTAACATCGCGATGGCTATAGTGGCAGCGTTTATCAGGCTGAAACATGATGTAACGGTGATTAATCACTTTTTATAGCGTAGACCAGCTGCAAACACAGAATAAATCGTACTCTGGATCGTTACTCAACACGGAAGAACAAATTTTGATCAGTGAATTTCGTCGGGTGGTAACATTCCATTAACCATGCCCGCCGACTATTTTCACCCGTACTACCCTGCATAATAAAACCGGAGATACCATGAATAAGAAGGTGTTAACCCTGTCTGCTCTGATGGCCAGTATGTTTTTCGGTGCCGCAGCGCACGCTGCCGATACCCGTATCGGTGTGACTATCTATAAATACGACGACAACTTCATGTCCGTTGTGCGCAAGGCGATTGAGAAAGACGGCAAATCTGCCCCGGATGTTCAGCTGCTGATGAACGACTCCCAGAACGACCAGTCCAAGCAGAACGACCAGATTGACGTGCTGTTGGCAAAAGGCGTGAAAGCGCTGGCGATCAACCTGGTTGACCCGGCAGCGGCGGGCACGGTGATTGAAAAAGCGCGCGGCCAGAACGTGCCGATCGTTTTCTTCAACAAAGAACCTTCACGTAAAGCGCTGGATAGCTATGACAAAGCCTTCTATGTCGGTACCGATTCAAAAGAGTCCGGTATTATCCAGGGCGACCTGATTGCTAAGCATTGGGCGGCGAACCCGAACTGGGACCTGAACAAAGACGGTCAGATTCAGTTCGTCCTGCTGAAAGGCGAACCGGGTCACCCGGATGCGGAAGCGCGTACCACCTACGTTATCAAAGAGCTGAACGACAAGGGTCTGAAAACCCAGCAGCTGCAGCTGGATACCGCAATGTGGGATACCGCTCAGGCGAAAGATAAAATGGACGCCTGGCTGTCTGGCCCGAACGCCAACAAAATTGAAGTCGTGATTGCCAACAACGACGCGATGGCGATGGGTGCGGTTGAAGCGCTGAAAGCGCACAACAAATCTTCTATCCCGGTGTTCGGCGTCGATGCCCTGCCGGAAGCGCTGGCGCTGGTTAAATCGGGTGCGATGGCCGGTACCGTGCTGAACGATGCAAATAACCAGGCGAAAGCCACTTTCGACCTGGCGAAAAACCTGGCTGAAGGTAAAGGCGCCGCTGATGGCACCACCTGGAAAATTGAAAACAAAATCGTCCGCGTTCCATACGTTGGCGTAGATAAAGATAACCTTAGCCAATTCACCGGTAAGTAATCTTTAAATATATGGGGCGCACATCTGTGTGCCCCATAAATACTGACTCAGAATTATCGCGGCCAGGTATATATATGGACAACAATAATAGAGAGCCGTCAGGTGAATTCTTGTTGGAGATGAGCCAGATCAACAAGTCTTTTCCCGGCGTAAAAGCACTCGATAATGTTAACCTGAGAGTTCGTCCACACTCTATCCATGCATTAATGGGTGAGAACGGTGCGGGCAAATCAACGTTATTAAAATGCCTATTTGGGATCTATCAAAAAGATTCCGGCAGCATTCTCTTCCAGGGCAAGGAAATCGATTTTCATTCCGCTAAAGAGGCGCTGGAAAACGGTATTTCGATGGTCCACCAGGAACTGAACCTGGTATTACAACGCTCTGTGATGGATAACATGTGGCTGGGGCGTTATCCCACCAAAGGCATGTTTGTCGATCAGGACAAAATGTATCGCGATACCAAAGCCATCTTTGACGAGCTGGATATTGATATTGACCCGCGTGCGCGCGTGGGCACGTTATCTGTTTCGCAGATGCAGATGATTGAAATCGCTAAAGCCTTCTCCTATAACGCCAAAATCGTGATTATGGATGAACCGACCTCATCGCTGACGGAGAAAGAGGTGAACCATCTGTTCACCATTATCCGTAAGCTGAAAGATCGTGGCTGCGGCATCGTCTATATTTCGCACAAAATGGAAGAAATCTTCCAGCTGTGCGACGAAATCACCGTTCTGCGCGACGGGCAGTGGATTGCTACCCAGCCGCTGGAAGGGCTGGATATGGACAAGATCATCGCCATGATGGTAGGGCGCTCGCTAAACCAGCGCTTCCCGGACAGGCAGAACGTACCGGGGGAAGTGATCCTCGACGTGCAGCACCTGACATCCCTGCGCCAGCCGTCGATTCGCGACGTATCGTTCCAGTTGCGTAAAGGGGAAATCCTCGGTATCGCCGGGCTGGTGGGCGCCAAGCGTACCGATATCGTTGAAACGCTGTTTGGCGTGCGTGAAAAGTCGAGCGGGACCATTACCCTGCACGGTAAGAAAATCAACAACCATAACGCCAACGAAGCGATCAATAACGGTTTTGCACTTGTTACCGAAGAACGCCGCTCAACCGGTATTTATGCTTACCTTGATATTGGCTTTAACTCTTTAATTTCGAATATCAAGAGTTATAAAAACAAAGTGGGCCTGCTGGATAATTCACGCATGAAGAGCGATACCCAATGGGTTATCGACTCGATGCGCGTAAAAACCCCAGGGCATCACACGCAAATTGGTTCGTTATCCGGCGGTAACCAGCAGAAGGTCATTATTGGACGCTGGCTGTTAACTCAGCCTGAAATTCTGATGCTGGATGAGCCGACTCGCGGTATCGACGTGGGTGCAAAATTTGAAATTTATCAATTAATCGCCGAGCTGGCAAAGAAAGATAAAGGGATCATTATTATTTCTTCAGAAATGCCAGAGCTGCTGGGTATTACT
The DNA here is from genome assembly GCF_028069715.1 of Kluyvera sp. Awk 3. Taxonomy (NCBI): domain Bacteria; kingdom Pseudomonadati; phylum Pseudomonadota; class Gammaproteobacteria; order Enterobacterales; family Enterobacteriaceae; genus Kluyvera; species Kluyvera sp. Awk 3. Next base: position 52,153 of record NZ_JANEWH010000007.1, read on the forward strand.
GACCGTATCCTTGTCATGAGTAATGGCCTGGTTGCCGGAATTGTAGAAACGAAAACCGCAACGCAAAACGAAATTCTCCGTCTTGCGTCATTGCACCTTTAATTTCAGGGGCTCGACATGAGTGCGTTAAATAAAAAAAGCTTTCTCACTTATCTGAAAGATGGCGGTATTTACGTTGTTCTTTTGGTTCTGCTGGCTATTATTATTATCCAGGACCCGACTTTCTTAAGTTTGTTGAACCTTAGTAACATCCTGACTCAGTCTTCTGTACGTATTATTATTGCCCTCGGCGTTGCCGGGCTGATTGTGACCCAGGGTACCGACCTGTCGGCGGGTCGTCAGGTCGGCCTCGCGGCGGTGATTGCCGCGACGCTGTTGCAGTCGATGGAAAACGCCAACAAGGTTTTCCCGGAAATGGCGACCATGCCAATCTTTGTAGTCATCCTGATTGTTTGCGCGATTGGCGCGGTGATCGGCCTGATTAACGGGATTATCATCGCTTACCTGAACGTGACGCCGTTCATCACCACGCTGGGTACGATGATCATCGTTTACGGCATTAACTCCCTGTACTACGACTTCGTGGGCGCGTCGCCGATTTCCGGCTTTGACAGCGGTTTCTCGACCTTCACGCAAGGGTTTGTCGCACTCGGTAGCTTTCGCCTGTCGTACATTACCTTCTACGCGTTGATTGCCGTTGGGTTTGTCTGGATCCTGTGGAACAAGACTCGCTTTGGTAAAAACATCTTTGCTATCGGCGGCAACCCGGAAGCGGCGAAAGTCTCCGGTGTGAACGTTGCGTTGAACCTGCTGGTGATTTATGCGCTGTCAGGCGTGTTCTACGCCTTCGGCGGGATGCTGGAAGCGGGTCGTATCGGCTCAGCAACCAACAACCTCGGCTTTATGTACGAACTGGATGCTATCGCGGCCTGCGTGGTGGGTGGGGTTTCATTCAGCGGTGGCGTGGGTACGGTGCTCGGCGTGGTGACCGGTGTTATCATCTTCACCGTTATCAACTACGGTCTGACCTATATCGGCGTCAACCCTTACTGGCAGTACATTATCAAAGGCGCGATTATTATCTTCGCGGTGGCGCTGGATTCACTGAAATACGCGCGTAAGAAATAACATATACATTAGGCAAAAAGCCCGGCGTTTGAACCGGGCTTTTTTACGTTTAAGCGTTGAGGTTATCAGGATTTTTTCTTCTGCAGTTCCAGCAGCTGCTCCGGCGTTACCGCCGGGTATCCCTGCGCATCATCCGGTACTTCCTGCTGGGCAGGAATCGGGATCAGCGGGCCTAAGAAGCGCGGCTCGCGCTTAAACAGGTAAAGATCGGCCAGCGCGCCAAAGCGGGCGCCAAATTCACGCAGACGAACGCTCCACATATCTTTCGGTGATGGCACCGCATAGCACTGCGCCTGAATGCCCATATGCAGGGCGATAAACAGCGCGCGTTCGCAATGGAAGCGCTGGGTAATGATGATGAAGTCGTTGGTGTCGAACACTTTACGGGTACGGACGATGGAATCGAGCGTACGGAAGCCGGCGTAATCCAGCACGATATCTTCCGGCGCCACGCCAGCTTTGATCAGATCGCGGCGCATGGTCATCGGTTCGTTATAGCTTTGCAGCGCGTTATCGCCGCTCAGCAGCAGATAGTTAACCTTGCCGCTGTTGTAGGCGTTAAGAGCACCCTGAATACGGTAACGGTAATACTGGTTGATCACGCCGGTGCGATAGTACTTCGCGGTGCCGAGCACCACACCCACCTGACGGTAGGGGAGATCTTGCAGCTCGTCATAGATGTAGGGCGCTGTTTTCCAGCTCATCCAGCGATCGAGACCCAGCACGGTCAACAGCAGCAGGCCGCACAGGACTAACAGGCTGTATAACACACGCTTTAACATGAACTTGGCTCAACCGTGGACGAGGGAGACATCAGGCTACTTTACCCGTCGGGCAAGCGCAAGAAACCATCGTTTAATTGCGGGGAAATTAGACAACGGAGGCGGATTACCGTTTGTAGGCCGGATAAGGCAAAGCCGCCATCCGGCAATCCGCGCCAGTCAGCCTGATGGCGCTACGCTTATTGGGTTATGCCAACAGAACGCGATCGATATTGTGGCAGCCGAGCGCTTTCAGCGTTGCGGCGGTGGCATCCCACTGAATCAGCGGCGCGTCGGCGCGTTCTGCCAGAATGGCGCGCTGAATATCCGGGTAGTCGTAGCCGTTCAGGCTCAGCAGGTTCAATGCGCCCTGCAACGGTGGCAGCGTTGGGTTAAACGCGGCGTTTTCAGCGTAGCTGCCGCTGAAAATGGTGCCATCGCGTAACTCCAGCGCGACGCCAGACGGCGATTGGCTGTACGGGGTATGGCTCTGATTCGCGGCTCGAATCGCAGCCTGTGCCAGTGCGTCGCCCTCGAGCGGATAACCGTGATCCTGTGCGTCCATTAGCAGGGTCTTGATCTCCAGATCTTTCGGGCCAAAGGCGTCCGGCAGGTAATCCTGCAACGTGTGTGGCTGACGGCCCGGCAGATTGATACGCAGCGCCAGTCCGCTGTTCAGCTCGTTCATAAACTGACGGCAGTGGCCGCACGGCGTGTAGTTGACGGTAATCGCTTGCAGCGCTTTTTCACCGCGCAGCCAGGCATGGCTGATGGCGCTTTGCTCGGCATGAACCGTTTGTTGCATGGTCGCGCCAAGGAATTCCATGTTGCCGCCGAAATACCAGGTGCCGCTGACACCGCGGGCAATCGCGCCAACGTTAAAGTGAGAGAGGTCTGCGCGGGCGCAAGCGGCCGCCAGTGGCAGGAGCGCGAAAGCGAGCGCGTCTTCGTCCAACCCCGTCGCCTGTTGCAGCGATGAGACCTGCCTGGCGCTTAACAGGGCAGGGAAGTGCGGATCGGCTAACAGCGGAGCGATAGCGGTCTGCAGGTCTGCCGCCAGTTGCGTAAAAGCAGATTGAAAACGTGGATGCATGGCGTTGTGCCTCATAACAATGTAATGGGATCGTAGTGTACGGGGCACGAACGCGACAATAAGTGATCAATATCTCATTGCTAGTGCAACGCATGCAATCTCAACCAAAAATGTGTGATTTGTCTCGTTTTATCCCACGACCGCCAGAATAATCGGGAACAGGAACGGTGCGATCAGCGAGGTAATAATCCCGCAAATGACCAAAGCCAGTGAACTAAACGCCCCTTCCTGGTAGTCCAGCTCCGCGCAGCGGGCGGTACCGAGGGCGTGCGACGCGGTGCCCATCGACAGGCCGCGTGAGGCTTTAGTGGTGATGCGCATCAGATTCAGCAGCGTATGGCCAAACACCGCGCCGAGGATCCCGACATAAATCACACACACCGCGCTAATGGCTGGAATACCGCCGATACTGCCGCTCACCGCCATTGCAATCGGGGTCGTGACCGATTTCGGCAGAATAGAGGCGGCAATTTGCGGCGATGCGCCCATCATCAGCGCCACGGTGGTGCCGGTAATCATCGCCACCGCGCTACCGATAAAGCAGATAGTGATGATGGATTTCCAGCGCGCGCGAATCTGGTGCAGCTGTTCGTACAGCGGGTAGGCGAGGGCGACCACCGCCGGTTGCAGCAGATCGTTCAGCACTTCGCTGCCTTTGAAATAGTGGTCGTACGGGATTCCGGTCAGCATCAGGAACGGAATGATCACCACCATAGAAACCAGCAGCGGGTTGAGCAGCGGCATTTTGAAACGCGCGCCCAGCTTACGGGCGGCAAAAAAGACAACCAGGGTCAGCGGCAGCGACCACCATATATAATGGAGCATTATTTTTTCGCCTCTTCTTGCCCAACGACGTTACGTTCCCCGTGTACCAGATGTGAGCTCCAGCTCACCACGACCAGCACCACCAGGGTACTGATCGTGCAGGAGACTACCACCGGGCCAAACTGCGCGCTGAGCAGCGCGAAATACTGCATCACGCCAACGCCAATCGGCACAAACAGCAGCGCCATATAGCGAATAAGCACGTAGCAACCGGGGTTGACCCATTTGGCGGGCAGAATTTGCAACGCCAGCAGGACGAACAGGATAAGCATGCCGATAATGCTACCGGGGATGGTGATGGGCAGCAGCGAAGAAACAAAAATTCCGGCATAAAGGCAGGCGTAAATCAGCACGAATGCACGCAGGTATTGCCAGATAATATTCAGTGATTTGAGCATGGGATTCACCTTTGGTGGAATGCATTCATCATACAATTAAACCCTGAAATGTGCTACCGATCACAACATGAAATCTGAGCATAGCTGATATAGATAAGCGGAACATCAGCCATCTGTCCGCGGGTTAGCCCTCATGGTGTACCGGATGCGATAAAAAGTGGAGAAAACGGCTCAGCGCCAGCGACGGGAGATCTTTCTTGCGCCAGAATACGCCAACGCTGCCTTTCTGCTCAATGCGCGGCAGCGCCAGAATCGAGAGCTGTCCCTGACGTTGATAGCGTTCGGCCAGACGTAAGGAGAGAATCGAAATCATATCGCTGCTTTGCAGCAGGTTAACGCTGATGTTCATGGACGCCGATTCGATGGTATTTTCCGGCAACATCACGCCGTTTTCCACTAGCGCATTATCGATACTCTGGCGGATGGGCGTGCCGTTTGGCCAGACTATCCAGCGCCACGGGGCCAGATCGTTCCAGGTCAGGCTGGGGAGGCGCGCCAGCGGATGGTCGGTGCGCGCCACAAAGCACACCGGTTCGGTATACAGCACTTCATAGTTCAGCGGCAGTTCCAGCGCCCGGCCGCCGATACGCCCCACCACCACATCCACCACGCCGGACTGTAAATCATGCAGCAGCGGCGTCATTACCTTTTCTTCAATATTCAGATGTAGCGTCGGCATTTCGGCCAGCAGTGGGAAAATCGCCTGGGAAACGCAGTCGGTGGCCACCGGCGAGCAGCCAATTTTCAGGCTGCCGACCAGCCCGCCTTGCTTAAAGCGCTCCATCTCAAACTGCGAACGTTCGATATCGTTGATCAACCGCTGGGCGTGCTGAAGCAGCAACTTGCCCCCTTCCGACGGACGTAACCCTTTACTGTGCCGCTCGAACAGCATCAGACCCAACTCTTCCTCAAACTGGGTCAGCCACTTCGACAGCGCGGGCTGCGTGATGTGCATTCTTTTCGCCACCTGGGTGAGATTTCCCTGCTCGCCGAGCGCCACCAGGATATACAAATGATGTAGCTTCAGTTTCTGCGTCCAGTCCGCCATCAGGTATAACCTCCAGGTTATGGTTAAGCATGAAATGCCATTGTACAACTCATTTCTCTTATCACAAAATGGCAACATAAAAGCAAAAAAAGAAACATCTTACCCTGTGCCGTTCGGGCCAGACGCGCGAACGGCGAAATGGATAACCTGCATTTACCGAGGCCCTCCCTATGACGCAACGACGTGAACTTCAGGCGCTAATCGACGCCGCCCCTATCGGCGCGATGCAGTGGCGCGTCATTATTTGCTGTTTCCTGGTGGTGATGATGGACGGGTTTGATACCGCCGCCATCGGCTTTATCGCCCCGGCCATTCGTGAACACTGGCAACTGAGCGCCGCCGATCTTGCCCCGCTGTTTGGCGCCGGTTTGCTGGGCCTGACTGCAGGCGCGCTGCTGTGTGGCCCGCTCTCCGACAAGCTTGGGCGTAAACGGGTGATTGAATGGTGCGTCGCGCTGTTCGGCCTCTTCAGCCTGTTGTCCGCCTTCTCGCCCAATCTGGAAATGTTAATTGTACTGCGCTTCTTAACCGGCCTCGGCCTCGGCGGCGCGATGCCTAACACCATTACTATGACCTCGGAATATCTACCGTCCCGCCGTCGCGGTGCGCTGGTCACCCTGATGTTCTGCGGCTTTACCCTCGGTTCGGCGCTCGGCGGTATCGTCAGCGCGCAGCTGGTGGCGGTGATTGGCTGGCACGGCATTCTGGTGCTGGGCGGCGTGCTGCCGCTGGCGCTGTTCTTCGGCCTGCTGGTCGCGCTGCCGGAGTCGCCGCGCTGGCTGGTCCGTCGTCAGCGTCCGCCAGCACAAATCAGCCGTACGCTCAGTGCCATGACCGGCGAGCGCTACGAAGACACCGAGTTCTGGCTGGATGAGCCCGCCGCCACGCAAAAGGGCAGCATCAGCCAACTGTTCACCGGGCGTCAGCTCACCATCACGCTGATGCTGTGGGTGGTGTTCTTTATGAGTTTGCTGATCATCTACCTGCTTTCGAGCTGGATGCCGACGCTGTTGAACCATCGTGGTATCGATTTGCAACACGCCTCGTGGGTGACGGCGGCGTTCCAGGTCGGCGGTACGCTGGGCGCGCTGTTGTTGGGCGTGCTGATGGATAAATTCAATCCGTTCTGGGTGCTGGCCGTCAGCTATGCGTTGGGGGCGGTATGCATTGTGATGATTGGCCTGAGCGAAAACGGTTTGTGGCTGATGGCGCTGGCGATTTTTGGCACCGGCATCGGTATCAGCGGGTCGCAGGTGGGGCTTAACGCGCTGACCGCGACGCTCTATCCCACGCAAAGCCGCGCCACCGGCGTGAGCTGGTCCAACGCCATTGGCCGCTGTGGCGCCATCGTCGGTTCGGTCTCCGGCGGCATGATGATGGCGATGAATTTCTCATTCGACACCCTGTTCTTTGTGATTGCCGTACCGGCCGCCGTTAGCGCCGTCATGCTGACATTGCTGACGCTGGTCGTACGCCAGTCATCCCGAGTACCCGAATCGCAGCCCGTCATGGGCGCGGTGAAAAGTTAAGGAGAATAATAATGACCGCGGATGTAAAACACGATCGCCAACAGTTCTACCAGCACATTTCCGGGCAAAACCTGACGCCGCTGTGGGAATCGTTGCATCACCTGGTGCCTAAAACGCCGAACGCCAACTGCGCACCGGCCTACTGGAACTACCAGGAAATTCGCCCGCTGCTGCTGGAAAGCGGCACGCTGATTGGCGCCAAAGAGGCGGTGCGCCGCGTGCTGGTGCTGGAAAACCCAGGCCTGCGCGGTCAGTCATCGATTACCTCGTCGCTGTATGCGGGCCTGCAGCTGATCATGCCGGGCGAAGTGGCGCCAAGCCATCGTCATAACCAGTCGGCGCTGCGTTTTGTGGTGGAAGGTCATGGCGCGTTCACCGCCGTCGACGGCGAGCGTACCCAGATGAGCCCCGGCGACTTTATCCTCACCCCGCAGTGGCGCTGGCACGACCACGGCAACCCGGGCGACGAACCGGTTATCTGGCTCGACGGTCTTGACCTGCCGCTGGTGAACTATCTCGGCTGCGGCTTTGCCGAAGATTACCCGGAGGAACAGCAGCCGGTGACGCGTAAAGAGGGGGATTACCTGCCGCGCTACGCCGCCAACATGCTGCCGCTGCGCCACCAGGTGGGCAACTCATCGCCGATTTTCAACTACCGCTATGACCGCAGCCGCGAGGCGCTGCATGACCTGATGCGTCTGGGCGAGGCCGACGAGTGGGATGGCTACAAGATGCGTTACGTCAACCCCGTCACCGGCGGCTACCCGATGCCGTCGATGGGCGCTTTCCTGCAACTGCTGCCGAAAGGCTTCCAGTCGCGTCAGGCGCGGACCACCGACAGCACCATCTACCACGTGGTGGAAGGCAGCGGCGAAGTGACCATCGGTGAGCAGACCTTCAGCTTTAAAGCGAAAGATATTTTTGTTGTGCCGACCTGGCACAACGTGTCGTTCAACACGCCCGAAGAGACCGTGCTATTCAGTTTCTCGGACCGACCTGTCCAGGAAGCCCTGGGTCTGTTCCGCGAAGCGCGCTATTAATCAGGAGAAGAAAAATGAGCAAATACGTATTTGAACCCCAGGCCCCGGTAGCTATTCCGGTTGTTGGCAGCGATGAGCAGTTCCCGGTACGCCGCGTTTACTGCGTAGGCCGTAACTATGCCGCTCACGCCCGTGAAATGGGCTTTGATCCGGATCGCGAACCGCCGTTCTTCTTCTGCAAACCGGCCGATGCGGTGGTCCCCGTTGCCGCGGGCGAAACCCTGAACCTGGCCTACCCGGCGCAGACCGACAACTATCACTATGAAATTGAGCTGGTGGTTGCCATTGGTAAAAAAGGAAGCGATATCCCGCTGGAAAAAGCCGAAGAGTACATCTGGGGCTACGCCACCGGTCTGGATATGACCCGCCGCGACCGCCAGATGGAGATGCGCCAGATGGGCCGTCCGTGGGAAATCGGCAAGGCGTTTGACCTCTCTGCGCCGATTGCGCCGCTGCATAAAGTCGCCGACGCGCCGTCGCTGGAAAAAGCGCCAATCTGGCTGCAGGTTGATGGCAAAGATCGCCAGCGCAGCGATATTGAACATCTGATTTGGGATGTGAAAGAGACCATCAGCTATCTGTCCGGCTTCTTCGAGCTGCAACCGGGCGACCTGATCTTCACCGGAACGCCGGAAGGCGTGGGCGCGGTGGTGAAGGGCGAAACCATCACCGGTAACGTCGAAGGGTTAACGCCCATCGCGGTGAAAATTGTTTGAGGTGACTGATGAAGCTGTACAGTTTTTTTAATAGTTCGGCCTCTTACCGCGTCCGTATTGCGATGGCGCTGAAGGGCATTGACCACCAGACGGTAGGCGTCAACATCCGCATCGGCCAGCAGAACGCGCTGGAGTACCGCCGCCTGAACCCGGTGGGGCTGGTACCTGCGCTGATTACCGACGACGGTGAGTCGCTGGGGCAATCGCTGGCGATTATTGACTGGCTGGACAGACATTTCCCGCAGACGCCGCTGCTACCGGCGAACGATCCGCAGCGCATGCGCGTGCTGGAAGTGGTGTACGCCATCTGTTGCGACATCCACCCCATCAACAACATGCGCGTATTGCGTTACCTCAGCGATGAGCTGAAGGTCAGTGAAGAAGAGAAAAAACGCTGGTATGCACACTGGATCCAGCAGGGGCTAAGCGCGGTTGAACAGCTGCTGCGTCGAAGCCAATCCGGGGCGTTTTGTTTTGGCGATGCGCCGACGCTCGCCGACTGCTGCCTGGTGCCGCAGTGGGCTAACGCCGAGCGAATGGGCTGCGATCTGAGCGGATTCCCGCGCTGTAAAGCGGTCTATGACGCCTGTACGGCGCTGCCGGCGTTTATCGCCGCCGCTCCGGAAAACCAGCAGGACAAGATCCCGGCGTAGTCAAAAAAGGAGAATTATCATGGCAAAAGTCACGCGTGCAATCATTGTCGGCGGCGGTATTGGCGGTGCGGCCACCGCGCTGTCGCTGGCGCGTCAGGGCATTCAGGTGATGCTGCTGGAACAGGCGCATGAGATCGGCGAAATTGGCGCCGGGATCCAGCTGGGGCCGAACGCGTTTTCCGCGCTCGATAGCCTGGGCGTAGGCGACGTCGCCCGTCAGCGTGCGGTCTTTACCGATCACATCACGATGATGGATGCGGTCAACGGTGAAGAGGTGATCCATATCGAGACGGGACAGGCGTTCCGCGATCACTTCGGCGGCCCGTATGCGGTTATTCACCGTGTGGATATCCATGCCACGGTCTGGGAAGCGGCACTCCAGCATCCTGGCGTGAAATATCGCACTTCCACTCATGTAGTGGACATTCGTCAGACGGCGGATGATGTCACCGTATTTGATGATAGGGGCAATAGCTGGACGGCGGATATTCTGATCGGCTGCGACGGCGTGAAATCTGTGGTGCGTCAGAGCCTGCTCGGCGATACGCCGCGCGTCACCGGTCACGTGGTGTACCGCGCGGTGGTGGAACGCGACGATATGCCGGAAGACCTGCGCATCAACGCGCCGGTGCTGTGGGCAGGCCCACACTGTCACCTGGTGCACTATCCGCTGCGCGGCGGTAAACAGTACAACCTGGTCGTGACCTTCCACAGCCGCGAGACGGAAGAGTGGGGCGTGCGCGACGGCAGTAAAGAAGAAGTGATGTCGTACTTCAAAGGCATCCACCCGCGTCCGCGCCAGATGCTGGACAAACCGACCTCCTGGCGACGCTGGTCCACCGCCGACCGCGAGCCGGTGGAGAAGTGGGGTAACGATCGCATTACGCTGGTGGGCGATGCCGCACACCCGGTAGCCCAGTATATGGCGCAGGGCGCCTGCATGGCGCTGGAAGATGCGGTGACGCTTGGCAAAGCGTTGACGCAGTGTGACGGTGATGCCGCCCGCGCGTTTGCACTGTACGAGTCTGTGCGTATTTCGCGTACCGCACGTATCGTCTGGTCCACCCGCGAAATGGGTCGCCTGTATCATGCGGCGGGCGTTGAGCGTCAGGTGCGTAACCTGCTGTGGAAAGGGAAAACCCAGGACGAGTTTTACCGTGGGATTGAGTGGCTGTACGGCTGGAAAGAAGATAACTGTCTGGAACCGCGATAGCCGCGGTTGCCACGATGGGCTCTCTCTCTTTTCAGGGCTGTCTCTTATACACAAGTTCTCGATGATAGCTATCAGCGAGGGAGAGGTGTATTTGGATTTCTCACACCGTTGCGCTCCTTATTCAGTTCTCGCCATATAAATTGCACGGGCGCAGGGAGCGCGCAAGGGGCGGCCAGTCGCCGCCGCCCCCCTTGGCCCGTTCACCGGTGAAAAGACCTCATGTTCCGCCTGACGTAAAGTGAACGGAACCCTTCACCTTACTGACAGATATCAGGCCCTGTCCCTCGATTCAGGGAGAGGTAGCTGAATGGGCCGCAAACTAACCCACCAGCGCCTTATCTTTCGCCAGCATAAACGGCCGCAGATACCCCACGGCGTTAGAGAGCGGTATCACGTCATCGCTCAACGCAATATGCAACGTCTCGCGAATATACGCCCGGCGCGCCTCGATACGCGCCCACAGTTGCGGATAATCCCGCGCGATCTGCTGCTGCAACGCCGCGTCCGCCAGCGCCACGCTCTCTTCGGCGCTCACCCCGGTATACCCCGGCACCGACGGAATAATATCGATCTGCACGATCATGCCGCTTTTCAGCGTCTCGGCGGAGTCAGGATAAACCGGTGACGACATCCACTCTTCATCGGCGCTCAAATGCCCCGGATTCAGATGCCAGCCGTATTGCGCTTTTGGCAGCACGCGTTCGACTAAATCGTACAGCTCGTTGCCCGACATACCGATCTTAATATGTTCAAGCCACGTTGCTACCGCGCCGAAGTAAGGCTTTGCCACCCGGTCTAAATAATCGCGCTGGTTTTCCGGCAGCTCGCTTTCATCGGCAATGACAAACCCGGTTCGACTGGACAGCCCGCCCTTAAACCCGGTGGTCATCGACAGCGGCTGGCCGCGCTCGACCTTTTTCCATGAAGGGTAGAGGTTAGCCTTCTCAAAACGCTGCCCGGTTGCGGCGATGGTGACGACTGACGGTGCCTGCCCTTCGGCGGCGAGCAACGCGCCCAGCTCCACCTCACGAATATCCACCTCAACAGCATCCAGCGCCGCCAGCATGCAGCGAGAAGCCAGGTTCGCGCCGTACTCATAATGGGCGATTTCGTTGGCGTTATTCACCACTCTCACCCCTTTGTCGCCGCCAATAAACAGATGCGCGGCGTTAATCAACTCGGCGTGAGTGCTCTGTTTTATTGCGTCGACGATAAACCACGGCAGGTCAAACAGCTTCGTGTTGTCGCTCCCGGCCGCCGTAAACATCTTCCAGCCCACGAGGCCCACTTTCGACATCGCGCTCAGCCCTGTTTCGCTAAACAGTTGTGCCAGCGGTTTTTCGTTATCCATTGGCTGATTCGGCAGCGAGAACAGCGGGCAGTGCTTTAACGTGAGCGGAATACGTGAATGAGCCGCCATCTTCAGGTTTTCGTTACCGAGGATCGCGGTGGCGTGCCCGGATTTATGCAGCACCAGCAGACCTTCCTCAAAACGCGGGATAAATCCGGTCAGGTATTCAAAATTACTGCCGTGCTCTTTATCGGCGTAAATGATCAGCGCGTCAAAACGCTCTTCCTGCATCCGTTCGAGCAGCTTCGTTTTGCGCTCAAGCAGGGTGGCATCGGTCAGCGTGACCGGCGGTACGTCGCTGAAGCCGCGTGGCGGCTGGATACGCTTTAGCTGGATATCCCTGGTATTCATTATTCACCTCCTGATGTGTCGACTGGCAGTGGAAAGCGGCATACTAAGACGTTACCATAGCGCCTCTTTTTTTTCCGGATAACAATATGCGTGTTTTACTGGCACCGATGGAAGGCGTGCTCGATTCCTTAGTGCGCGAGCTGCTGACCGAAGTGAATGATTACGATCTGTGCATCACCGAATTTCTGCGCGTGGTGGACCAACTGCTGCCGGTAAAATCGTTCTACAAGCTCTGTCCGGAACTGCATAACGAGAGCCGCACGCCTTCCGGCACCCGCGTGCGTATCCAACTGCTGGGGCAATATCCCGAGTGGCTGGCGGAGAACGCCGCCCGCGCGGTGGATCTCGGTTCCTGGGGCGTGGATCTCAACTGCGGCTGCCCGTCGAAAACCGTTAACGGCAGCGGCGGCGGGGCCACGCTGCTAAAAGACCCGGAGCTTATCTATCAGGGCGCAAAAGCCATGCGCGAAGCGGTGCCGGCGCATCTGCCGGTAACGGTTAAAGTGCGTCTGGGCTGGGACAGCGGCGCGCGGCAGTTTGAAATTGCCGACGCGGTGCAGCAGGCAGGGGCCACTGAATTGGCGGTGCACGGGCGCACCAAAGAAGATGGCTATAAGGCCGAGCGCATCAACTGGCAGGCGATTGCCGATATCCGCCAGCGGCTTTCCATTCCGGTTATTGCTAACGGTGAGATCTGGGATTACGACAGCGCGCAGGCGTGCATGGCCGTGACCGGTTGCGACGCGGTGATGATTGGTCGCGGCGCGCTGAACGTGCCAAACCTCAGCCGGGTTATCAAATACAACGAGCCGCGGCTGCCGTGGCCGCAGGTGGTCGATTTACTGAAAAAATATGCCTATCTGGAAAAGCAGGGCGATACCGGGTTGTACCATGTGGCGCGCATTAAGCAGTGGTTGGGCTATCTGCGCAAAGAGTACGCTGAAGCCACCGAGCTGTTTACTGCCGTACGCGCGTTGCAGGAATCGAAACTGATTGCCCGGGCGATTCACGACTGGCAGGCATAAAGTATCCGATCTGCATCACAATTTTCCCGTCGCTCCATTGAGCAAAGCGACCGTTAAATGAAATACTCGTAGCCGATTGTTACTGCTACGGCAGGCAAAACCTGATTATCTGACGTTTGTCAGGAGTCAGGTTTTTTTGTTTCTGGGGTTCATAAATGCAGATCGCCAAAGTTCTTAATAATAATGTGGTGGTGGTTCTGGATGAACACCGGCGTGAGCAGGTGGTGATGGGGCGAGGGCTAGCCTTTCAGAAACGCGCCGGGGACTTATTGGATGAGTCGAAAATCGAGAAAATTTTTGCCCTGCAAAGCGATGAGCTGGCGGGGCGTTTAGGTGAATTACTCAGTCAGATCCCGCTGGAGGTGATGACCACCTGCGACCGGATCATCGAACGAGCGCGCGAGCGGCTCGGAAAATTGCAGGAAAGCGTCTACATCACGCTGACCGATCACTGCCATTTTGCCATTGAGCGGCAGAAAAACGGCGTCGCGCTGCGCAACGTGCTGCTGTGGGAGACCAAACGGCTCTACCCGAAAGAGTTTGCCCTGGGCCAGGAGGCGCGGGCGCTGATTGCCCAGCGTCTCGGCGTTGAGCTAGCGGAAGATGAAGCCGGGTTTATCGCCCTGCATCTGGTGACCGCGCAGCTCAACAGTGAAATGCCGGAAGTGATGCACGTCACCCGGGTAATGCAGGAAATTTTGCAACTGGTGAAGTATCAGCTGCGGCTGGAGTACAACGAAGAGTCGTTAAGCTATCAACGCTTCGTGACTCACCTGAAGTTTTTCGCCCAGCGGATGCTCACGCGAACGGTGGTAGAAGACGACGACGCAGAGCTGCACAGCGCGGTGAAGGACAACTACGCCAAAGCGTGGAAGTGCGCGGAGACCGTCGCCCTGCATTTGCAAAACAGCTACCAGCGGTCGCTGACGACGGAAGAAATTATGTTTCTCGCCATTCACATTGAACGGGTGAGAAAAGAGGGGCGTTAGCCCTTCCACAACTGGATTGTTACTGCATCATGCAGGCAAAACCTGAGCGCGACGTCTTACCGGCGTCGTTCTCGGGTTTTTTTGTTTTTAATACTCGGTCAAGGAATATTGCATGGAATACAAAGCACTCGCGCAGGATATTCTCAGCCACGTTGGTGGCAAAGAGAATATTGTGAGTCTGGTTCACTGCGCCACGCGGCTGCGTTTTAAGCTTAAAGAGAGCGGTAAGGCGGATGCTGAAGCGCTGAAGGCCAACCCGGGCGTCATCATGGTGGTGGAGAGCGGCGGTCAGTTTCAGGTTGTGATTGGCAACCACGTCCACGACGTCTGGCAGGCGGTGCGCTATGAAGCGGGGATCACCGATGACAGCGAACCGGTAGCGGTGAAGGGGGAAAAAACCTCTCTCCTCGGCCAGGTGATTGACGTGGTTTCCGGTATTTTTGCCCCGTTTATCGGCGTGATGGCGGCGACGGGTCTGCTGAAGGGGCTGCTGGCGCTGGCGGTGGTGTGCGGCTGGCTTAACCCTGAACAGGCGACTTACAAAATCTGGTTTGCCGCCAGCGATGCGCTGTTCTTCTTTTTCCCGCTGTTTCTTGGCTATACCGCCGGGAAGAAGTTCGGTGGTAATCCGTTTATCTCGATGGTGATTGGCGGCGCGTTAACGCATCCCTTGATGATTCAGGCCTTCGAAGCCGCGCAGGCACCGGGAGCGAGCGCCGAATATTTTCTCGGGATCCCGGTGACGTTTATCAACTACAGCTCGTCGGTTATCCCGATTATTCTCGCCGCGTGGGTCAGCTGCTGGATTGAACGGCGCAGCAACGCGCTGCTGCCGTCGGCGATGAAAAACTTCTTCACCCCGGCGATTTGTCTGGCGATTGTGGTACCGCTGACCTTCCTGATTATTGGCCCGGTGGCGACCTGGCTCAGCCATATGCTGGCGAACGGCTACCAGGTGGTGTACGAAGTCACGCCGTGGCTGGCCGGGGCCGCATTGGGCGGGTTGTGGCAGGTTTGTGTGATCTTTGGCCTGCACTGGGGGCTGGTGCCGCTGATGATCAATAACATGACCGTCCTTGGCCACGACTCCATGCTACCTATCATTCTCCCCGCGGTGCTGGCGCAGGTGGGGGCGGTGCTGGGTATTTTTCTTGCTACCCGCGATATGCGTCAGAAAGTGCTGGCGGGATCGGCGTTTTCCGCAGGACTTTTTGGTATCACCGAACCGGCGATTTATGGCCTGACGCTCCCGCTGCGTCGCCCGTTTATTTTTGGCTGCGTGGCCGGCGCGTTGGGCGGGGCGATTACCGCGTTCAGCAATAGCTACGCATTCTCGTTCGGTCTGCCGAACATCTTCTTCCCCGCGCAGATGATCCCGCCAGGCGGTATTGATGCCAGCGTGTGGGGTGGGCTTATTGGCACCGCAGTGGCCTTTATTCTCGCCTGTGCGCTGACCTTCTTTGCCGGATTACCGCGTAAAACGATTGAGCCGATGGCGGTCGTGAAAGCCGGTGAAAATGACGTGTTGTCGCCAATGACCGGCACCGTGCTGGCGCTGGATCAGGTGCCGGACAGCACGTTCGCCAGCGGGCTGCTCGGCAAGGGCGTGGCGATTATCCCGAGCGAAGGCAACGTGATCGCGCCGTTTAGCGGTGAGGTGGCGTCTATTTTTCAGACCAAACATGCCATCGGTTTATTGAGCGACAGCGGGATTGAACTGCTGATCCACGTGGGGATCGACACCGTTAAGCTCGACGGCGCGCCGTTCACCGCCCACGTCAAAGAGGGCGACAAAATTCAGGCGGGCGATCTGCTCTTAACCTTCGACCGCCAGATGATTCTGGACGCCGGTTACGACCTGGCGACGCCGATTATTATCAGCAACAGCGATGACTATCCGGAGCTGGATATTGTTGCCGCCAGCGCGGTAAGCGCCGGTCAGCCGCTGTTAACCGTACAGCATTAATCACAGGAGAGAGAGATGAAAACATTCCCACAGACGTTCCTTTGGGGCGGCGCGACCGCGGCAAACCAGGTTGAGGGCGCATATCTGGAAGATGGCAAAGGATTGTCAACGTCCGATGTCCAGCCTAAGGGCATTTTTGGCGAGGTGGTTGAGCGCGTCACGGGCGACAGCGGTATTAAAGATATCGCCATCGATTTCTATCACCGTTATCCGCAAGATATCGCTCTGTTTGCGGAAATGGGCTTTAACTGCCTGCGCGTTTCGATTGCCTGGACGCGTATTTTCCCGAACGGCGATGACGCGCAGCCGAACGAAGCCGGGCTGGCCTTCTACGATAAGCTGTTCGACGAGATGGCCCGTCACAACATCACGCCGCTGGTGACGCTCTCGCACTACGAGATGCCGTGGGCGCTGGTGAAAAACTACGGCGGCTGGGGCAACCGCAAGGTGATTGATTTCTTTGAACGCTACGCGCGTACGGTATTTGAGCGCTATAAGGGCAAGGTCAAACTGTGGCTGACCTTCAACGAAATCAACATGTCGCTACACGCGCCGTTGACCGGCGTGGGCCTGCCGGCGGGCAGCAGCAAGGGTGAAATCTATCAGGCGATTCATCATCAGCTGGTGGCCAGCGCGCTGGCGGTTAAAGCCTGCCACGAGATCGTGCCGGAAGGCAAAATCGGCAATATGCTGCTGGGCGGCCTGATGTACCCGCTGAGCTGCAAACCGGAAGATGTATTTAAAACGCTACAGGAAAACCGCAGCTGGCAGTTCTTTGGCGACGTGCAGTGTCGCGGCGCTTATCCGGGCTATATGCTGCGTTATTTCCGCGATAACGGTATCGCGTTGGAGATCACCGACGCCGACCGTGAGGCGCTGCGCACCACCGTCGATTTTGTCTCCTTCAGCTACTACATGACCGGCTGCGTGACCGCCGATGACGCGCTGAATAACCAGGCGCGCGGTAATATTCTCAATATGGTGCCGAACCCGCACCTGGCAAGTTCGGAATGGGGTTGGCAGATCGACCCGCTGGGCCTGCGCACGCTGCTGAACGTGCTGTGGGATCGCTATCAGAAGCCGCTATTTATTGTTGAAAACGGCTTAGGGGCGAAAGACAAAGTGGAAGCTGACGGCAGCATTAACGATGACTACCGCATTAGCTACCTGAACGATCACCTGGTGCAGGCGCGAGAGGCGATTGAAGACGGCGTTGAATTGATGGGCTTTACCAGTTGGGGGCCGATTGACCTTGTCAGCGCGTCGAAAGCCGAGCTGTCCAAACGCTACGGTTTTATCTACGTCGATCGGCATGATGATGGCACCGGTACGCTTGCGCGCAGCAAGAAGAAAAGCTTTGACTGGTATAAAGAGGTGATTGCCACCAACGGCGCGAGTCTGAAAGCGTAAGCTTCGGTGAATTGCCGGATGGCGCTGCGCTTATCCGGCCTACAATGCTAACGCTCCGTAGGCCGGATAAGGCGTAGCCGCCATCCGGCAATATTCACGCCGGTTTGCGGGCCCGCAGCAGGAAAATCATCGGCCGCTCTTTCTCTTCATCCAGCGCCGGATTGGCGGCAATCTGTTCTGCCGATGGCCCCCATTCATCCACATGCTCTATCACCAGCCCGGCGGCAATCAGCGCGTTAATCCAGCTGGCGAGCTTGCGGTGCTGTTTCTTCACGCCGTCGGCAAACCAGTTGCTGATGCGTTCACCCTCCTGCTGATAGTGACTCACCGGCCAGCTTTTTTGCCCGTTCTCGTCCAGCCGCCAGCCCTGCTGCAACGGCGCGGTGTAGATCGGATGCTCGGCGGAGAACACCAGCACGCCGCCTGGCGTCAGCGCCTGGTAAACGGTGGCCAACAGCGGGGCAATATCGGGCAGATAGTGCAACGCCAGCGAACTGTACACCAGGTCGCAACTGTTGGCGGCAAGCGTTAAGTTTTGTAGATCTTCACAGCGGTAGGTAATGCCTTCGCCATCGGTCATCTCCTGCGCGCGTGCCAGCATACGGCTGGAAAGATCGAAGCCGATAACGTCTGTGGCACCCTGATCGCGCGCCCAGCGGCAAAACCAGCCGTAACCGCAGCCGAGATCAACCGTGCGTAAACCGGCGAGCGGCGGCAGCATTTGCTGGATTGCAGGCCACTCTGGCGCGCCGTCCAGTCCTTTCACCGAACGGTCGAGCGTGGCGTAGCCTGCGAAAAAGTTCGGGTCGTCGTAGATGTTCTGACTCATGTTCACTCCATGACGCTAAAGTGTTATTAGCTGTTTTTAAGTATGTCTATTTATGTTCCCACACGCTTTACTAAAAGGATTTGATTCATTTAAATTATTATCACTTTCCTTCTTTTGTAACCGACCTATCACATGAACTTGACTCTGAAAAAAAGCGTGCTGTCGGGCTTGCCCCTGCTCATCGCGCTAGCTGGCTGCGCGCCGTCGCACGATATTGGCAGCCCAATTAAGCAGCAGGCTCCGGCCTCCAGCGTGGCGACGGATTTACCCGCCGCAGTGAAAAATGGCTGGCCGCAGAGCAACTGGTGGCAAGACTATCACGACGCCCAGCTCAATAACTTGATTAGCCGCGCGCTGGCGAATGCGCCAGATATGCAAATTGCCGATCAACGCATTAAGCTGGCGGAAGCGCAGGCCCGGATGTCGAAGTCGTCGCTGGGCCCCGAAGTGGATTTCGGCGCGGACCTTGAGCGACAGAAAATGTCGGCAGAAGGGCTGATGGGCCCGTTTGCCACCGACTTAGACGGTAATACCGGGCCATGGTACACCAACGGGACTTTCGGCTTGACCGCCGGTTGGGATCTCGACCTGTGGGGGAAAAACCGTGCTCAAGTGAAAGCGCGCATTGGGGAAGTGAAAGCGCAGGTGGCCGAGCAGGCGCAAACTCGCGAGTTGCTCTCCAGCAGCGTGGCGCGTCTGTACTGGCAGTGGCAGACCGAAGCCGCCATCCACAGCGTTCTTGAGCAAGTGAAAAGCGAACAAAATAATATCGTTAGCGTCGACACCGCGTTGTTTGAGCACGGAATTACTAACTCCGCCGAAGGGGCCGAAAACGATATCAACGTCAGCAAAACGGATCAGCAGTTGGCCGACGTTGAAGGCAACATGAAAGAGATTGAGGCGCGGCTGATGGCGCTGACCAATAGCCAAAGCCAGTCGCTGAATCTGCGCAAGGTTGAGCTGCCCGCCGTGGCCAGCAAAATGCCGTCGCAGTTAGGCTATGATCTGCTGGCTCGCCGCCCGGATTTACAGGAAGCGCACTGGTATATCGAAGCCTCGCTCAGTGAAATTGACGCGGCGAAAGCGGCATTCTATCCGGACATCAACCTGATGGCCTTCCTGCAGCAGGACGCGCTGCACTTGAGCGATCTGTTCCGCCATTCTGCGAATCAGATGGGCGTGACCGCAGGGTTGACGCTGCCAATCTTCGACAGCGGTCGTCTGAATGCAAACCTCGATATTGCCAGCGCGCAGAATAATCTGTCGGTGGCGAAATACAACAAAGCGGTTGTTGATGCGGTGAATCAGGTGGCGAAAACCGCCAGCCAGGTCGAAACGCTGATGGCGAAAAACCAGCAGCAAGCGCAGGTTGAGAAAGACGCGCAGCGCGTGGTGAATCTGGCGCAGGCGCGGATGAATGCCGGGATTATTCCAGGGTCTAAGGTGAGTCTGGCGAAACTGCCAGCCTTACAGGAGCGAATCAGCGCTCTGCGTTTGCATGGCCAGTGGGTAGATGCCAGCATTCAGTTGACCTCCGCGCTGGGCGGCGGTTATCACATCACCGACAAGTCGTAAACGGCTGTGAATTTATTTCCCCCTGTGTTGAAATACAGGGGGA
>NZ_JANEWH010000070.1:0-24602 GCF_028069715.1 Kluyvera sp. Awk 3
CAGTAACAATATGGATAACATCAGCTAAAATAAGGAGGGGCAATCATATGCAGATGAAAAAACATATGCTGTATCTAATTAACAATGAAATAACATTCAGGACTGATGATGGTGTACTCGCCAGTCTTTCATCACCCGAAAATTCGATTGTGCTCTCCATCACAGCGAATCGTATTTTTTCGTTCTTGCTAGAGCAACGAGGTAAGATCGTTTCCCGTGAAGATATTTTAGTCAATGTTTGGGATAAGAATGGGTTGCAGGCCTCGAATAACTCTCTGAGCCAGTATATCTCACTCATACGCCGAGGGCTCCACGATCTCGGCTGTATTCAGGATGTTATCCAAACTATACCCCGGGCGGGGTTCCTGGTTCCTGATGATTTTATATCTATCAGTGAGATTGATAACTACAGTGAAATCAAATCATTAAATGATAACGTAACGATACCTACAAAAAAAATATCGATATCTGCAAAAACCAGTATTTTTGTGATCGCTTTGTTGCTGAGTTCAATGGCTATAGCCTTTTACCCATTACAAAGTGGAGATTCTGGTACGATTTCAGCTGTGAATACCTGGAAACTCGGCGAGATTGAGCAATGCCCTGTATATACTTTTTATAAAAATTCCCCCGAGATGATGTCCGTCAAACTCGAAAAAGCCAGAAAGCTAACAAACAATTACCTTCAGTGTATTAAGGGTGCTACCTACTTTTTCCAGCCAGACGACCTATACACCTACGGTGAAAAAGGGCGTGTATTTTTGTCCCGGTGCACCTGGAGCAATAAAGAAAAAACAAAATTTGCTGGTTGCAAGGATGTCTATATACATGAAAATTAACAAGAAATTAGCACTAATAAGCTTTTCAGTCATTACGTTTTTATCAGCGATAGTTGTTCGTGCGACTGAAATCGTTGACTGGACATCCAATAATGGGATTAGTATCAACTGTGTATCTACGATCTCAATGCCTGAGTTACCTCATGGTTCGAAATTCAATGGCAGCGTTTACGTTCAGCTTCATGTTAACGGGTCAGGTGAAGTTGATTTTTCTGGCATCGTTAGTGAAACGGGAGAGTATGGTATTGGAAAACGAAACATTCAGCGTACCATTACGTTTGCATATGAAATGCTAGATTCCTCTACTGCAAGGCTTTCTGAGGCACGAGTGAGTAAGAAATCAACTGATACAATACCTGATGATTTTTTTACCAAAGCCATCTATGACAGCTCCGAACCTGAGAGAAGAATGCACATTTCAAAACTTCAAAATGCCTATTTGATTGGTAACATCTTTTCTCCTTCATTGATGTGTGTCAGTAAATCCTGATTTTACAACTTGCCTATTATTTCGGGTGGCCCGATTTTAGACATTCTGGAACGTCCTCTCACGGATGTTCCAGAATGTTTTTCAAAAGGGGTAACGCCAAGAAATGCATCTAACCGTTCAAGATTATTGCTGGCGTGAAAGATGAAGCGAAGGACCACAAGCTGCTAAGCAGGGTTTACCTTCGGAAGAGGGGCAGGTTCACCTCGCTTCATATGGCAGTAGCTAACCACCATGTATCTATTACATACAATACCGGATAAGCGAAGCGCCATCCGGCCTACACGGGTTCTGAATCAGCAGTGCGATTTCAGCGCCGCAATATCCTTTGGCGTAGTTCGGCAGCAGCCGCCAATCAGCTTCGCTCCGGCAGCCAGCCACTGCGGCAGATAACCTTCCAGCGTGGCGCAGGCTTCACCGTGGTGGTGCCAGGTTTTACTCACCGCGTCATAGTGCTCGCCCGAGTTCGGATAGACCACCAGCGGCAACGGCGTCAGGCTATGCAGATACTCCAGCGCCTCGACGGTTTTTTCCAGCGCGATACAGTTAATCCCCACCGCCAGAATCTGCGGATAATCCGCCAGCAACGCCAGCACATCGCGCAACGGCGTGCCGTCGCTCAGATGCTGAGCATCGCGTAGCGTAAACGAGAACCACGCCTGCGCTACCGGATACTCGGTCAGCAGCTGCGCCAGCGCACGAATTTCATCAAAAGACGGCAGGGTCTCACAGGCCAGCAGATCGACACCGCCATCCAGCAACGCTTCAACGCGCGGGCGGTGGAAATCCTGGAACACCTGCGCGCTACGCTGGTAGTCGCCGCGGTACTCCGAGCCATCCGCCAGGTACGCGCCGTAGGGCCCCACGGAGCCGGCAATCAGCAGCCCGTAGGCCGCCGGGTTTTCCGCGCGATACGCATCACGCGCCTGACGCGCCAGCTCAACGCTTTTAATAATCAGCGCCCGCGACTGCGTTTCATCCAGCCCGCGGGCGGCAAAACCGTCCGGTGTGGCCTGATAGCTGGCGGTGATCGCCACCTGCGCCCCGGCTCGGAAATAGTCGAGATGCACGTCGTAAATCAGCTGCGGATTTTCCATCAGCACTTTGGCCGACCACAGGCTGTCGGCCAGATCGCAGCCGCGCGCCTCCAGTTCGGTGGCCATCGCCCCGTCGAGTAATACGAAGGGACGATCGTTCAGAATGGCGGTTAAAGGATTATTCTGCGACATGCTGCGGCTCCTGTTGGCTCTGGCGCGAACGCGTTAAGAAATAGGCACCATAGCACAGCGCCACGAACGGAATCCCGCACCACAGCGCGATACGCTGCGACGGGTCAAAGGCCAGCCCCACGCAGGCCACCAGGCACAGCACAAAGCCCAGAACCGGCACCAGCGGATACCACGGCGCGCGATAGTGCAGCTCGCTCAGCGCCTTGCCCTGCTGGAGATGACGGCGACGGAACACGAAATGCGAGGCGCAGATGCTTATCCACACCGCCACTACCGCAAAACCGGAAATAGCCGACAACGCCACAAAAACGGTATCCGGAGCGACGATGCTGGAGAACAGCGCCAGCAAGCCGCCAAGCATACTCACCGATAGCGCCACCAGCGGCACGCCGTTATTGGTCAGCTGCGAGAAACAGCGCGGTAACGTGCGCTCGTTGGACAGCGACCACAGCATACGACCGGAAGCGTAAAGCCCGGAGTTGGCCGCCGACAGAATCGCCGTCAGGATCACGAAGTTAAAAATGTCCGCCGCATAGGGAATGCCCACCTTCTCAAAGACCAGCACAAACGGACTTTTTTCGACGCCCGCCTGCTGCATCGGGATCAGCGCCGCCAGCACGAACACGGTGCCGATAAAGAAGATAATCAGCCGCGCGATAGTGGTCCGAATGGCCACCGGGATCACCTTGTGCGGGTTCTCGGTTTCACCGGCGGCAATGCCGATAAGCTCAGTGCCGGAGAAGGCAAAATTCACCGCCACCATCGTCATCAGAATCGGCAGCCCACCGTGCGGGAACCAGCCTTCGGCGGTAATATTACGCAGCCCCGGCGCCGGTGAGCCGTCCTGCATGGGGATAAACCCGAAGATGGCCGCGCCGCCCAGAATAATAAACGCGATGATGGTGATAACCTTCACCAGCGAGAACCAGAACTCCCCCTCGGCGAAAAAGCGCGTCGAGATAACATTCAGGCCGAAAATCAGCACGCAGAACAGCAGGCACCAAATCCACACCGGCACCTGCGGGAACCAGTACTGCATACAGAACCCGGCGGCGGTAAAGCTCGATCCTAGCGCTACCGTCCACGTCAGCCAGTAGAGCCACGCCACGGTGTAGCCAGTGGCCGGGCCGAGATAACGGGCGGCATAAACGTGGAACGCGCCGGTTTCCGGCATCGCCACCGACAGTTCGCCGAGGCATTGCATCACCAGCCAGACCACCAGCGCGCCGATCAGATAGGCCAGCAGCGTACCCGCCGCACCGGTGGTGGAGATGATATAGCCGGTATTGAAAAAAAGCCCTGTGCCAATAACGCCGCCCAGCGACAGCATCACCAGGTGGCGGGTTTTCATGGTGCGCTTCAGTTGCCCACCTTGTTGTTGTGTTGTGTTTTGCATTATTACCTTCTAAACGTATGGACATCTAAACATCCAAATAAGAAGGAGGTTATACAACGATTGTTAACCAATTGCAAAGCGGTGGGGAGCAGCAGGAATGAAGGAAGGGTGCGACTTGTTCCCCTCACCCTGGCCCTCTCCCCAAAGGGGCGAGGGGACCGGATGGTGCAGTGGGTGGGTATGGCGCGGGTTTGCTCCCTCTCCCTTCCAGGGAGAGGGCCGGGGTGAGGGTATAGCGCGGACGCTTACTCGTCGAAGAACCAGTATCCCTGGTTAATCAGCGCCGTCAGTTCCGCGACAAACGCCGGATTTCGCAGCGCCTCGCCAAAATGGGTTTTATCCAGTTCGGTATAGCGGCACAGCATGTCAGCCGCCTGCGGTTCGCAGGTCTCCAGCTTCTCGCTGTTGATAAAGAAGCTCTCGCCCACGTTCAGTACCCGCAGCCCGTTGAGGCGGCGCAGGGTTTCCCCATCTTCCAGCGCAGCAAGCACTTCTTCCGGTTCGAACGGCGGCTCCGCTGGGGCAATATCCAGCTCGTGGCGCGGCGTACTGGCAAAACTGCCGAACCACTGTTTGAAATCGTTCGGCTGACGGATCATGTCGATCATCATCATCCGCAGACGCTCCAGCTCGTGCTCTTCCACCTTACCCGCGTGTTCGCGACAGGTGAGATCCGGGTCGGTGTAGTACTTCTCGCCGAGATCGTTCTCCAGCACGTAGTCGGCGAAGCTGCTGATCAACTCGCGACCGTTCGGACCACGGAAGCCGACGGAGTAGTTCAGCGTATCTTCATAGGTATACCCATCGTGCGGGAATCCTGGCGGAATGTAGAGGATATCGCCCGGTTCCATTTCCACTTCAATAATCGGCGTAAACGGCTCAACGTGCAGCAGCGCCGGATGCGGGCAGTGCTGTTTTAACGGCAGCGCGTCGCCCACGCGCCAGCGACGACGGCCCATCCCTTGAATAATAAAGACGTCATACGGATCGATATGCGGGCCAACGCCGCCGCCCGGCACCGAGAAGGAGATCATCAGATCATCGAGGCGCCAGTCCGGCAGCACGCGGAACGGGCGCACCAGTTCGGCGGCAGGTTCGTGCCAGTGGTTCACCGCCTGCGCCAGCAGCGACCAGTTCTTCTCCCCCAGATGGTCAAAATCCTCAAACGGGCCGTTGCTCGCCTGCCACTTGCCGTCAACGTGGCTCACCAGACGGCTGTCAACTTCCATCTCCATCGCCAGACCGGCCAGTTCGTCAGGCGTAATCGGGTCGACAAAATTCGGGAACGCGTTTTTCAGGACCACCGGTTGTTTCTGCCAGTATTTCTCCAGAAACTCCGGCCAGTTAAGGTTGAGTTGATAAGCCATGTTTTTTATACCATCAGTAGAGGGGTAGGCTCGATTATAAGGAGGGCTGCCCGGCGTCCGCTTTGTGATGAATCAATTGCGGATGCACACTGATGAATAGAATTCATAACGTCTTACTATTTTGCCTGATTATCCGTTCAGAAAATCAATATATTCTATCGGCCTTTAACACTCCCGAATGGAACAATATGACTGGTACTCCGGCGCGGAAGACACCCGCCAAAGGTCAGCATGGCCTGCTTTTTGTTGTCATCCTCAGTGCCTTAATGGCTTTTACCTCGCTCTCAACCGATATTTATCTTCCCGCCATGCCGGTGATGGCGCGCGATTTACACGGCAACGTCGAACTCACGATTACCGGTTTTTTAGTCGGTTTTTGCATTGCCCAACTGATCTGGGGGCCGCTAAGCGACCGTTTTGGCCGTCGCTTGCCGCTGTTTATCGGCCTGGGACTATTTATCATCGGTTCGATCGGCTGCGCGCTCTCGCGCAATATTGAGCAGATTGTCTTTTGGCGTGTATTCCAGGCGCTGGGGGCCTGCACTGGCCCAATGCTGGCGCGTGCGATGATCCGTGACCTATTCAGTCGTACCCGCGCCGCGCAAATGCTCTCGACGCTGATCCTGATGATGGCCATCGCTCCCATTGCCGGACCGCTACTCGGCGGACAGATCATTGTGTTTGCCAGCTGGCACGTCATTTTCTGGCTGCTGGCTGTGATTGGCGTACTGATGTTCTTTACTCTCTTCTGGCTACCGGAAACGCTGCCGGAAGAGAAGCGTGTTAAAGCGTCGCTGGGCGGCGTGTTTAAGAACTACGGCCTGCTGTTAACCAACGTCGCCTTTATGCGCTACACCCTGTGCCTGACCTGCTTTTACGTCGCCGCCTACGCGTTTATCGCCGGGTCGCCATTCGTCTATATCAGCTACTTCGGCGTCGATCCGCAGCACTACGGCTGGTTATTCGCGCTGAACGTTGTTGGCGTCATGCTCATGAGCGTGGTAAACCGCCGAATCGTCCACCGCTATCCGCTGGAGACGCTGCTAAAGATATCGCTGTTGGTGGCGGGCGCGGCGGCAATCGTGTTGGCGATTGCCGCGCGCTGGCAGATGGGAGGTCTGCTGCTGATCGTGGTGGCAGTGTTCATACTGTTTTCGATGAATGGGATTATCGCCGCCACCTCGACTGCCGCCGCGCTGGACGCCGCACCAAACGTCGCGGGTTCCGCCTCAGCGCTGATTGGCGCATTGCAATACGGTAGCGGGATTATTTCGTCACTGCTGTTGGCGACGCTCAGCGACGGCACGCCGTGGACCATGGCGTGGATCATGGCGCTGTTTACCCTCGCCAGCACCGCAATAGCCCTGACGACGCGCGCCAGGGCCGTGGCGTAATCAGGCGCTGACTACGCGGTTGCGCCCCTGCTGTTTGGCCCGGTACAGCGCCGCATCGCTGCTGCTGATAAGCTCAGCGGCGATGTCCGCGACGCTTTGAATGCTGCACACCGACAGCGGCGAATCCCAGGTCATCACACCCAGACTGATGGTCAGCACGCTGCCGATGGGGTTGGTTTCATGCACAATCTCCAGCGCCATTACCCGCTCGCGCAGGCGTTCAGCCACTGCCAGCGCGCCTTCCGCGCTGGTGTCCGGCAGTATCACCAGAAACTCTTCGCCGCCGTAGCGGCTCACGCTATCGCCCGGGCGCAGACCGCCTCTCAACGCGTCTGCTACGGCGCGCAGCACCTGGTCGCCCGCCGGGTGACCATAGGTGTCGTTGTAGCGTTTAAAGAAGTCGATATCCGCCATGCACAAAGACAGCTGCGAGCCCTCGCGCTGTGCACGGGTAATTTCATAGCTCAGACGGTCATCCATGTAACGACGGTTGAACAGGCCGGTAAGATGGTCGCGTTCGGCATACTGCAATAATGTCTGATTAGCGTGGGCAAGCTGCTGTTCCGCCAGCTTGCGATCGGTGATGTCCATCCACGCCGAAGAAATACCCGCCACGTTGCCGCCCGCGTCGTACACCGCCATAGGCTTAATGTAGAAATAGCGACCATAGAGAAACAGCTCTTTGCTGGCAATCTCTTCACCGCCGTCGAGCAGCATGAAATCCTGCTGGAACAGCAGGTGCCATTCCGGCATCAGCGTTTTGAGCAACTGCCCCACCAGCTTTTCCTCTGGCTGCCCCAGCAGCTCACCCATCGCCTTGTTCGCTTTCGTTAACATGCCGTGACGATCAATCACACACAGCGCCAGCGGCGTGTTCTGGTAGATAGATTCCAGCTGCAACACCCGCTCGCCGAGCTGGGAGATATCCCGATCGGTACCGCGATAGCCAGTCAGTTGGCCGTTTTCATCAAACAGCGGAATACCGCTGGTTTCGAGGATCACCGCCCGACCGTCTGCCCGCAGGTTACGATTAATCAGGCCCGAGAAGGGTTTGTGCGATGAGAGCACATCGCGGAAGGTGCTCTCCAGCCGTTCGGCCTCGCCCGGCACCATAAAATCAAACGGCGTACGGCCCAGCACCTCTTCGGCCGAGTAGCCGAGCAGGCGCATCACCACTTCTGAGGACCAGACGTAGCGCCCCTGCGTATCCACTTCCCACACCCAATCGGTGTTATGGTTGAGGAGATCGGCCAGCCTGCCGGAATCCATCGGGTCTTTCTGTACGAACGGCTTCTCCATTGTCATTCACCCTCTCCTTTGGTGCGATCGGCCTGACGAAGTGGTGTTTTTTTAACCACTTCATCAACCAAAACAAAATGACCTGTTATTTAATAGCCCGGAAGGCTTTGACGATTTGTGCGGCTGCACTATTTTATACCAAAGATAAAGGAGCCGTGCTCGTGATTGCAATTCAATATTTGTGTCCAAAATGTGCCGGTGTTACTGAAATAACCGACATTGAAAAAATAAAAAACGCGGAAGATCAATACCCGTTAACCTGTCACGCTTGTGGCGCGCCTTTCAGTAAAGACGCGCTTATCAAATTCGCCCGTCAAAAAGCCGAAGAAATGATTAACGAAGCCTTATTTCAATTAAAAAACTCGTCGCCTCAAAGAAATAAATAGCTTGTTAAATTTTTCCTCCCTTATCACAGGAAAATATTAGACCTCATCCCTGTAGCCCTATTTATTTATTTTCCTTCATTTTCCCTAATCTATTTTTTGGTCCGTATTCAGAGCCTTACGCGCACAGAAGTGATAGCGCAAAAAATCGACGTTTGCTAACGTGGTTTCTCCATTCACTACGGCAAGGAGAGACACATCGTGTCACAGCCGCTGATTACTGCTCTCATCCCCGGAACCGGGTTTCCTGAACTCGACAACTACCGCAGCCGTCAGGCCGCTTTCTATAGCGATGACTACGGTCAACGCGCCCGCTATCGCCAGCACAACGAGGCCCTGCTTCAGCAGAACCGGAGCCCGCAGGTCGTTTTCTTCGGTGACTCCATTACCGACGGCTGGGATTTAGCGCAGAGCTTTCCGGGAAAAAACTACCTCAACCGCGGTATTGGTGGGCAAACCACCGCGCAGATGCTGGTGCGCTTTCGCCAGGACGTGCTAAACCTGCGCCCGCAGGCGGTGGTGATCCTCGCTGGCACCAACGACATCGCGGGCAATACCGGTCCGGTGAGCAATCTGGAAATTGAAGAGAACATCATGACGTTCGCCGAGCTGGCCACGCTACACGGTATTCAGGTGGTGATATCGTCCGTGCTTCCGGTCCATGACGCGAATCCCGACTCGCAGGATCTCTACGCCCAGCGTCCGCGCGAGCGCCTTATCGCGCTAAATCACTGGCTGAAAAGCTGGAGCGCGACGCAAGGCTTTGTCTGGCTGGATTACGCCACGCCAATGACGGACGCATGCGGCAAACTGATTACCCGCTACTCCGATGATGGTCTGCATCCCAACGCGGAAGGCTATCGCGTGATGGCCCCGCTAGCGGAAAATGCCGTTCAGGCGGCACTGTCGAAGGGAGATGGGGACTCTCCTTCCGGCTCACGATGATTCATTGGCGCTGCGGCCATCGGGCAATCGATCCTGACCTGCCCGATGGCATTTAGGTAGTGAAGAAGGCTTAAGCCAGCGCTTCGGCCTCCATCATCACCGGATGAAAACGGCGTTTGAAATAGATAAGCCCGTGCCCCTCTTCTTCCGCCAACGCGATATGCTGAACCTCCACCAGATAGACCAGA
The DNA here is from genome assembly GCF_028069715.1 of Kluyvera sp. Awk 3. NCBI lineage: Bacteria > Pseudomonadati > Pseudomonadota > Gammaproteobacteria > Enterobacterales > Enterobacteriaceae > Kluyvera > Kluyvera sp. Awk 3. The sequence goes on from NZ_JANEWH010000070.1 coordinate 9,528, forward strand.
TGGCTACCGATGGTCTGCACCTGGCGTATCTCGCCTTCCAGACATGCCAGTGCCGCCTTTAGCACCGGCTGCCCCAGCGCGCCGCGCTGCCAGCCTGCGAGATTAAAGCGCTCGTCCATCGCCATACCGGTCATGCCGGCAAAGTGACGCGCCATGATCTCCTGTTCATGGTTGAGCACGTTGATGCACAGCTTACCGTTGCCCTGGAACACCGGGTTCATGGCGCTGTTGGCGTTGATACACACCATCACCGATGGCGGCGTATCCGTCACCGAACAGACGGCGGTAGCAGTGATCCCGCAGCGACCCGCTTCCCCTTCGGTGGTGACGACGTTAACGGCGGCCGACAGGCTGGCCATGGCATCGCGAAAACGCAGACGTTGTTCATCTAATTGCATTGTGACCTCCCGCTGCCCATTACTTCAGCAGCTTATCCAGCAGATTAATATCAGCGTTGTTGTGCAGGTGTGGCACCGTCCAGCCGTTCTGGTCGTATTCAGACAGGCAGCGATCGACCATCGCCATCATTTTGTCCATGTTGCCGGAGGTCTGGGCCTGGCGCAGACACTGCAGGCGGATCTCATCCTGGCTACCGGAGTAGTTAATTTCATACAGCTCGTGACGGCCGCCGAACTCGCTGCCGATGGCATCCCACATCAGTTTTAAGATCTTGATGCGCTCCACGTGATCCATGCCGTTGGAGCCGCGCACGTATTTCGCCAGATATCGATCAATCTGCGGATTGTTCAGATCGCGGGCGCTCGACGGCAGGTAGATCAGGCCGCTGGTCACGTTACGTTCGATAATATTTTTGATTTTGGCGTAGGCCATCGGCGCCATCACGCGGTAGGTTTGCAGCGCCGCGTGATCCGGCAAGTACGCGCCGTTAACCCACGGGGTCGCTTCAGAACACATGGAGTCGCTCAGCGCCCAGAACATGTTGCGCCACGCCACCACTTCGCCAAGATCCGCCTGCACGCCGCGGAACTCAGAAGTACCGGTGCACTCCAGCGATTTCTTCAGCAGGCCGGTAATAAAGTCGAGCTTCACCGCCAGACGCACGCACGCCTGTAATGGGTACATACGGGCAAAACCACCTTCCATCGTCCAGCGACGGCAGCGATCGAAATCGCGGTAGATAAGGACGTTCTCCCAGGGGATCAGCACCTTATCCATCACCAGAATCGCATCGTTCTCGTCAAAGCGGCTGGAGAGCGGATAGTCGTATGGGGAGCCAGTTGCGCCCGCCACCATCTCGTAGGAGGCGCGAGAAATCAGCTTCACGCCCTCGGCATCCATCGGTGCGACGAACATCAGCGCGAAGTCCGGGTTTTCGCCCATCACCTGCGCGGAGCCGAAGCCGATCATGTTGTAGTGGGTCAGCGCCGAGTTGGTCGCCACCACCTTCGCGCCGCTCACAATAATCCCGGCGTCGGTCTCTTTCTCCAGCTTGATGTAAACATCTTTCACTTCATCAGCCGGTTTGTGGCGGTCGATGGGCGGGTTAACGATCGCGTGGTTGAAGTACAGACCGGTTTCCTGAATGCGCGAGTACCAGTGGCGGGCGTTCTGCTCAAACTGGCCGTAGAACGCCGGGTTCGCCCCCAACGCGCTGCCGAAGGCCGCTTTGTAGTCCGGAGTACGCCCCATCCAACCGTAGGAGAGACGTGACCACTCGGCGATGGCGTCGCGCTGCTGACGCAGGTCGTCGGCGCTTTTCGCCACGCGGAAGAATTTATGGGTGTAGCCGCCGCTGCCGGTATCGGTGCTCCAGCACAGCTTGTCCTGCATTTCCGGCTTGTGCAGCGCATCGTACAGCTGGCCGACAGAGGCTGCCGCGTTGCGGAAGGCGGGATGGGTAGTGACATCCTTGACGCGCTCGCCGTAGATATAGATCTCACGGCCATCCTGCAGGCTTTTCAGGTACTCTTCACCGGTTAACGGACGTTTGGTGTCTGCGCGGAAATCTTCAGGTTTCATTCGGGTACACTCCAGTATTCATCGGATTTGTTAAATTTATGTTTTGTTCTTGTTTCGTAATTGAAGCGTTTAAAACGCAGACGGTGAAGAGACTTTTGGGTCAACGGCTGGTACTTTTCAGGCGGGGGGCGGTTCTGTGATCTGGGTAGGGTTTGGCGCGTGTTTGCCCCTCACCCCGGCCCTCTCCCCAAAGGGCGAGGGAGAAAACCCGCACGGTCGGTCCCCTCTCCCCTATGGGGAGAGGGTTAGGGTGAGGGGGGAACCTACGACACCGGGACTTTCTGCGCGCGAAACGCGCTCGGCGAACACCCCACTAAGCGATTAAAAAAGCGCGCAAAATAGGCCGGGTCCTTAAAGCCAAGCTGCCAGGCAATCTCGCTCACCGCGCTGTCGGAAAACAGCAGCAGACGCTTGGCCTCACGCAGCTGTCTGTCAAAAATCAGCCTTTTCGGCGGACGATTAGCGAAGCGGCGGCAGATATCCGTTAGCCTGGATTCGGTCAGGTGCAGCTCGCTGGCGTAGTCCGGCACCGTCCAGTGGCGGTGATAGTGGCTATCAATCATCTGGTTAAAGCGCTGGAACAGCTTCAGTTCGCCGCGCACGCCGCTGGCCGCGTGGTCGTCGAGCGGCGCGTTGCGCAGCAGCAACGTGAACACCGCCTGCGCCAGCAACACCAGGGTATGCTCGCGCCCCGGCAGCTCAGAGGTCGACTCGCGCTGAATCAGCCGCCAGTAGTGCGCCAGCGCCGCCAGTTCGTCGGGTTTGTCCGCCAGCGACAGGCACATTCCCGGCAGGCCGAACGCCTCACGGGTGCCGGGGTATAGCACCTCCAGCAGCGGCCAGATCAACTCTTCCCGCACTGTCAACACGTGACCGTCGCTGTCCGACTCGGTGATAAAGGCGTGCGGGACCGACGGCGGCGTCAGCACAAACAGCGGTGCCTGCACCGAGTAGCGGTGATCGTCGAGCTGCAGCTCAATCTGCCCGGTATCGAGAAAGTGCATCTGGAAAAACTGATCGTGTCGATGCGCCTGCATATCGCGGCCAAAAAACTCCGCCATGCGGGCAAACGACTGATAGTGCACATCCCTGGTGCCCAGACTCTCTTCATACTCGGTACTGATGTCGATATTGGTAATCACACGCTGGCACATAACGTCGGCTCCTTACGGCGTGGCGCGTGGGCGGGAAGATTTCATCGGTATAACCCAGATAATGGCCGCCCCCAGCACCAGTAGCGCTGCGACAAACCATAATCCGCTGTTAAAGCTGCCGGTCACATCTTTCAGCCAGCCAATCATAAACGGACTCAGCGCCGACCCAATGTTGCCCGTGGCGTTGATCACCGCGATGCCGATCGCCCTGGCGCGCAGGCTGATGGATTGATCCGGTGTGGTCCAGAAAATCGCCATCGCGCTAAACGATCCGGTCGAGGCCATCACGATCCCCAACAGTTGGATCAGGCTATGGTTGGTCGCCGAGGCCAGCAACCAACCGGCGGCGGCAAACAGGAACGGCAGCGCCGTGTGGTGCTTACGCTCCTGGTACTTGTCCGAATGGCGGCTCCAGTAGATCATGCCAAGAATGGTACAAATCTGCGGGATTGCCGCCAGTAGGCCGATGGTGATGTTGCTGCTGCCCTCGTTAAAGCTCTTGAGGATCTGCGGCGTCCAGATACTGATGGCGCTGAGCGTATTCGTCAGGCAAAAGTAGGCCAGCGTGTACATCAGGACGATCGGCGTAAACACTTCGCGCCACAGGCTGCGCTGCTGCATGGCGCTATGGCTAATGGCCCCTTCCGGCTGCACCAGCGTCAGGCGATCGCTATCCATCATTTCCTGTAAGCACTTTTTATCCTCGTCGGTCAGCCATTTGGCCTTCGCCGGGGAGTCGTCGAGCCAGTACCAGACCATCACGCCGAGCAGCACCGCCGGGAATCCTTCCAGCAGGAACAGCCACTGCCAGCCGTGCATATTCAGCAGACCGTCCATCGACAGAATATAGCCCGAGACAATCGAGCCCAGCGCGGTGGTTACCGGCATGGCAATCATAAACAGGGCGTTGGCGCGGGCGCGGAAAAACGCCGGGAACCAGTAGGTTAAGTACAGCAGAATCCCCGGCAGGAATCCGGCTTCGGTGATGCCCACCAGCATGCGCAGCACGTAGAGGCTTTTCGGCCCGACGGCGAACATGGTGGCAGTGGAGGCGATACCCCACAGCACCATAATGGTGGCAATCCAGCGCCGCGCGCCAACAATGCTCAGCATAATGTTGCTGGGAATGCCGAAAATCACGTAGGTGGCGTAGAACAGCGTGGTGGCGAGGCCGAACATGGTGGCGTTGAGGCCGAGATCCGCCCCCATCGTCAGCCCGGCAAAGCCGATATTGATACGATCTAAGAATGAGAAGATAAACAGCACGAACAAAAACAGAACCAGACGACGAAACAGTTTGTTGATAACCGATTGTTGGCCTGCCGTCAGCCGCTTGTGCTGGTCGGCCGGGTTGAGTTGCTCCGGAATTGCAGGTGATGTGTCGCTCATTGTCCTTTCCTCTGATGGGAATTTGCGTAGGGTGAAGCAGTGTTGTTGCCCGGAGCGCTTCGCTTGCCGGGCCGACATGTCGATGGGTCTCCCCGGCACGCGTTAATACACGCCGGACGACCCGAGCGAGGTTTTCTCCGCGCCAAAGCGTGCCGCCAACGCCTCTGCACCGCGCGCCAGCAGGGTGGTATCGACGCCGACGGCGACAAACAGCGCCCCCAGCTCCAGATAACGTTTCGCCAGCTGTTCATTCGCCATCAGAATGCCCGGCGCTTTTCCCGCCGCACGAATCTGCACGATGGCCTGTTCAATCGCCGCCTGCACTTCCGGGTGCTGCGGATTGCCGGCAAAGCCCATATCGGCGCTGAGGTCCGCCGGGCCGATAAACACGCCGTCCACGCCGTCGACGTCGAGGATCTGCGCCAGATTATTCAGCGCTTCACGAGTTTCAATCTGCACCAGCACGCACATGGCGTCGTTGGCCTGGTGGAGATAATCCGGAATGCGGTTCCAGCGTGACGCCCGCGCCAGCGCGCTGCCCACGCCGCGAATACCCTGCGGCGGATAGCGGGTTGCGGACACGGCGGCTCGCGCTTCGTCGGCGTTTTGCACCATCGGCACCAGCAGCGTTTGCGTGCCAACGTCCAACAGTTGCTTAATCTGCACCGCGTCATTCCACGACGGACGCACCACCGGCTGGCTTGGATAAGGCGCGATCGCCTGTAGTTGGGTCAGCACGGTCTGGACGTTGTTCGGCGCATGTTCGCCATCAATCAGCAACCAGTCAAACCCAGCGCCCGCCAGCAGCTCGGCGCTGTAGCTGCTGGAGAGCCCGAGCCACAGGCCAATCTGCGGCTGGCCTGCTTTCAGCGCGTCTTTGAAGCTGTTCTTCATCATCGTCTTTTCCTTTTATACGAACCGGCAGGTAATCGCGCCCATGTTGCCGTAATCAACATGGAAGGTGTCGCCCTTACGCGCCGGTACCGGACGGGTGAACGAGCCGCCAAGGATAATCTGCCCCGCTTCCAGCTGAACGTCATACGGCGCCAGCTTGTTCGCCAGCCACGCCACGCCGTTCGCCGGGTGGTTAAGTACCCCTGCGGCAACGCCGGTCTCTTCAATCACGCCGTTGCGATACAGCAGCGCGGAGATCCAACGCAGATCCAGTTCATCAGGCTTAATCGGACGCCCGCCGAGGATCACGCCTGCGTTGGCGGCGTTGTCGGAGATGGTGTCGAATACCTTGCGCGGACGCTGGGTTTCCGGGTCCACGTTATGGCTGCGGGCGTCAATCAACTCCAGCGCCGGGATCACGTAGTCGGTGGCGTTATAGACATCGAACAGCGTGCAGTTCGGTCCGCGCAGCGGCTTTGCCAGTACGAACGCCAGTTCCACCTCAATGCGCGGGACAATAAAGCGGTCGGTCGGAATCTCGCTGCCGTCGTGGAAGAACATGTCGTCGAGCAGCGCGCCGTAGTCCGGTTCATTAATCTGCGAGCTGGCCTGCATCGCTTTGGAGGTCAGGCCGATTTTGTGGCCTTTGAGCGTTCGCCCTTCGGCAATCTTCATCGCCACCCATTCACGCTGCACGGCGTAGGCGTCTTCGATGGTGATGTCCGGGTAATCCAGCGAGACGGCACGGATCTGCTCACGCTGTTTTTCAGCCTGATTCAGCCGCTGGGCGATCAGGGTACGGGTCTGTTTATCGAGCATAGTGATTCCTGTGGCTGTGTTTTCTCCCTCTCCCTGTGGGAGAGGGCCGGGGTGAGGGCATCAGGCCGCGGAGGTCCCCCCTCACCCTAACCCTCTCCCCAAAGGGACGAGGGGACTGACCAAGTGCGTATTTTCTTCCGCCTCAAAAGAAGCGAAGGACTGGGCGGGCCGGTCTTATTTAAATAACGCGTGCACGTTGTTCTGTTTGTAATTCAGCGTCGGGTGCAGCTCGTCAATCTCAAACGACAGCGCCAGATAGCGGCTGTCCATCAGCGTGACGAAGTGGGCTTTAATCAGCCCGAACAGCATTTCGCCCACCTCCTGAAGGCTCTCCAGGCTGCGGCCTGCACCGATTTTCAACGTCATATGCACAAACGCGTAGTCATGCTTCCCGTCAGCCATCTGCCAGGTATCCAGCCAGTGGGCGCGGCTGCGGATGCCGCCGATGGGGAAAATTCCGGTCGCGGCCAGCGCCTCGTTCACCTTGCGGAACAGGCCCGGTAAATCTGCCTGCTCGCGGATGTTGGTGGTGCATTCAGCAATAAAGTGCGGCATGGTTCATCCTCACGCGGGCAGCGGGAATACGGCGTTTACCTGCCCGGTGCCGGAGCTGGCGAACAGATCGGTGATAAACTCCACCTTGCCGTCGTACTTATCCCAGCCCAGCATTCCCAGCAGCATCACGGTGTCGTGCATATTGCCTTCGCCGTAGCAGTAGTCGGCGTACTCCGGCAGCATGGTGCAAAACTCCTTGAACTTGCCCTCGCGCCACAGCTTGACGACACGTTCGTCCATCTGATGGTCAAACTCGCGGGTGTAGCTGTTCATCCCCTCTTCCGCACGCTGGTCGTCGATAAAGCGGTGCGACAGCGAGCCGCTGGCGAACACCGCCACGGTGCCGTCGTACTTCTCGATGGCTTTCAAAATGGCTTCACCCAGCCTGCGGCTGTCGGCAAAGTCATGCACAGTGCAAAACGCCGAGATGGAGACCACCTTGAAGTGCTTATCGGCGTTCATATAGCGCATCGGCACCAGCGTGCCGTATTCCAGCTTCAGGCTTGGAATGTTGTGCGCTTTGGCGCGCACGCCCAGCGCTACGGCTTCATCGGCAATCAGCTGGCCCAGCTCGGGATTACCGTCATAGTCGTAGGCCATGTCGCGAATAAAGTGCGGCAGCTCGTTGCTGGTGTAGATGCCCTTAAAGCTTTCCGCGCAGTTAATGTGGTAGGCACTGTTCACCAGCCAGTGAGTATCGAACACGATGATGGTGTCGACGCCCATTTCACGGCAGCGCTTGCCGATCTCTTTATGCCCATCGATGGCCGCCTGACGGCAGCCAAAGTTTTTCCCCGGAATTTCAGAGAGGTACATCGACGGCACGTGAGTAATTTTTGCTGCTAACGCGAGCTTGCCCATATCACACTCCCCACTTAGGAATCGGGTGTTCGCCCATTGAGATGCAGACGTTCTTCATCTCCGCGAACACTTCAAAGCTGTACTCGCCGCCTTCGCGCCCGGTACCGGAGGCCTTCACGCCGCCGAACGGCTGGCGCAGGTCGCGCACGTTCTGGGTGTTGACGAACACCATCCCGGCCTCGATGCCGCGTGCCAGACGCAGCACTTTGCTGATGTCCTGGGTCCAGATATAGGAAGCCAGGCCGTACTCAATGTCGTTGGCCAGACGCAGCCCTTCCGCCTCGTCTTTGAACGGCAACAGGCAGGCTACCGGACCAAAAATCTCTTCCTGCGCCACGCGCATCCGGTTATCGACGTCCGCCAGCACCGTTGGGCGCAAGAAGTTGCCGCCACGCAGGTGTGCTGGCAGGTCAGTGGGTTTTTCCGGGCCGCCGGCCAGCAGGGTCGCACCCTCTTCAATGCCAAGGCGGATATAGCCGGAGACCTTCTCCCAATGCTGCTGGCTAATCAGCGCGCCGACCTGAGTATTCGGGTCGTTCGGGTCGCCCACGCGCAGGCGGTTGGCGCGCTCGGCAAAGCGTTTGACGAATTCCGGGTAGATGCTCTGCTGGATAAAGATGCGCGAGCCGGCGGTGCAACGTTCGCCGTTGATCGAGAAGATGGTGAACAGCGCGGCGTCCAGCGCCCGTTCAACGTCGGCATCCTCAAAAATCAGCACCGGCGATTTGCCGCCCAACTCCATCGAGTATTTTTTCAACCCGGCGTTTTTCATGATGTTGCGCCCGGTGGCGGTGCCGCCGGTAAAAGAGACCGCACGCACATCGTGGTGGCGTACCAGCGCATCGCCCGCCGTCGCGCCATAGCCCTGCACCACGTTCAGCACCCCTGGTGGAATGCCCGCTTCCAGCGCCAGCTCGCCCAGACGGTCGGCGGTTAACGGCGACAGTTCGGACATTTTCAGCACCGCGGTGTTACCCAGCGCCAGGCACGGCGCGACCTTCCAGGTGGCGGTCATAAACGGTACGTTCCACGGCGACACCAGCGCGCACACGCCCACCGGCTGCACGAGGGTGTAGTTGAGCATCTTGTCGTCGACCGGATAGGTTTTGCCGTTCATCTGCTGGCACACTTCGGCGAAAAACTCGAAGTTGTGCGACGCGCGGGGGATCAGCACGTTTTTGGTCTGATGAATCGGCAGACCGGTGTCGGCGGTTTCCATCGCCGCGATTTCCGGCACGTTCTGGTCAATCAGGTCGCCCAGACGACGCATCAGGCGCGCGCGCTCTTTCATCGGCAGATTGGCCCACTTCGGGAAAGCCTCTTTCGCCGCGGCTACCGCCTGATTCACTTCCGCTTCGCCGCCGGAGGCGACTTCCGCAAGCACCTCGCCGGTCGCCGGGTTGGTGGTATGGAAATAGTCATCGCTGGCGACGCTTTTGCCGTTGATCCAATGGTTAATTTTTTTCATTTTGCAGACTCCTCGCTGACAATCCGGTTCACCAGGCGACCAACGCCTTCCACTTCCACAATCACTTCATCTCCCGGCACCACGTCGGAGAGCCCTTTCGGCGTGCCGGTGGCAATCATGTCGCCCGGTTGCAGCGTCATAAATTGGCTCAGGTAAGAGACCAGGAACGGTACGCTGAAGATCAGATCGGCGGTGGTGCCTTCCTGACGCAGCTCGCCATTGACCCAGGTGCGCAGGGTTAAGTTATGCGGATCGGGAATCGCCGCTTTTGGCACGATATTGGGGGAAACGGGCGTCAGTCCGTCGCGGCTTTTTACCCGCAGGTTCGGGCGATAGTAGTTTTCCAGGTAGTCGCGAATGGCGTAGTCGTTGCAGACCGTGTAGCCCTCGACGTAGTCCATCGCTTCAGCTTCACTGACCTTGCGCGCGGTTTTGCCAATCACCACCACCAGCTCCGATTCGTAGTGCATGTACTCGACGTTGTCCGGGCGCACCGAGGTCTGGTTATCGCCGGTAAGAGTGTTCGGCGCTTTGATAAACACCAGCGGCTCTTCCGGCGGCTTGAAGTCCAGTTCGCTGGCGTGGTCGGCGTAGTTCAGCCCCAGCGCAAACAGGGTGCCGTGGTCGTACGGACGTGGCACCGGGCGAGCGTCCGCTTCGGCGACTACCGGGTTTTCCAGCGGCGGGAAACCTTCTGCCAGTACGCGGACCCGATCGCCGGGACGCAGCGCCACGCGGTTGTGCGGGGTGCCCAGCAGAATGGCATCGCCCGGATTCAGCGTGGCGAAATCGCTCAGGGCGCTCAGCAGCTCGGCGGCATTGCGCGTGAGGTCGGCGGTGCTCCACTGGTCGGCGTGACGACCGTTGATTTCGGTAATGATGGTCAGGTTGTCGACGTTATCAACGCTCACCATTTCCCCCAGCGGGCAGAAGCCGTCACGGCATTTGGCTTTAATCGCCGGGCGGTAGAAGCTCTCTTCCGGCAGGCTGACTTCGTTCGCCAGCGCGTATCCGGCGATATAGTCCACCGCGTCTTCAACGCTAACTTTACGCGCCGTTTTGCCCACCACCAGCGCCACCGTTGCCCCGCTGAATACCGCCTCCCCCTCTGGGTACGGGATCGGCTGACCGCCTTCGGTGACGGTATTGTGCGGTTTGATAAACCAGACGGCGGTTTTAGGCGGTGCCTTATAGGGGGCCTGCTCGAACGCGTCGCGCCTGGCATCAAGCTGGCTGCGATGGTTGAGCGCCACGGCGAAAACGGTACCTTTCATTTACAGCTCCTCAGAGACAGCATTTATTTCGTTATATATTAATGATCTGTTTTATGCCTCCGCTACTCATTTAGCAAACACAAGTAATTTTTTTGTGACTAGATTAACAATAATTTTACACAAACTAAAAATAGTCGTTTATAATCAATTAATTAATGAAATTTCATTTCAGCAACGTCGGGTTTCATCAAAAATATGCTGTTGATAAAAGCAACATTGCTATATTGTTCATATATTAATGATGAGAAGTGGCAGGAGGCAGAATGCACGATTCTTTAACCATCGCCCTGATGCAGGCGCGGGAAGTGGCGATGACCTATTTTCGGCCGATCGTGAAGCAGCACAATCTAACGGAGCAGCAGTGGCGGATTGTTCGCGTGCTGGTCGACAACCCTTCAATGGACTTCCACGATCTGGCTGCCGCGACCTGTATTCTGCGCCCCAGCCTGACCGGGATTCTGACGCGCATGGAGCGCGATGGGCTGGTGTTACGCCTGAAGCCGGTCAACGATCAGCGCAAACTTTATGTCTCGCTCACCAAAGAGGGGTACGCGCTGTACGAGCGCGCGCAGGCGAAAGTGGAAGAAGCCTACCTGGAAATTGAACAGAAGTTCACGCCGGAGAAGATGAAACAGCTGACGGCGTTGCTACACGAGTTTATTACCCTCAACAAATAGCCCCTTATCTGCCTGTTTTCACCGCAATTCGGGCAGAATGAAACCGCCCTTAACGGTTCATTACGTCATTACTTACCCCGATACACTTAAGTGGTACGCCATCCTAATAATTTTGAATCAGATCACATAATTTTCTGAAACACAGGTTTAATATTCAGAAAAATGTGACACGGATTCACTAATTCTCATAAAAGGACCGCTGTGTGCCGCCGAATGGCTGGCGATTTATCTTCTCTCTGTATGACCGCAGTTGCGCCTGTTCACCCGCAGGCCGTCTCATATCCTAAGAAGTAAAGGAACGTTTTATGCGCACTACTGGTCATACGCGCTGGTTTATGGTGGCTCTTGTCACGCTTGGCACGATTTTATGCTATTTAACCCGCAATACTATTTCGGCCGCTGCGCCGACGCTTCAGAGCGATCTTCATGTCACTACCCAGCAATATTCCTGGATCGTGGCGACATTTTCCGCCTGCTACACCATTGCCCAGCCCATCGCGGGTTATGTGCTTGATACGCTGGGCACCAAAGTGGGTTACACCCTGTTTGGCGCACTGTGGGGCATCTTCTGCATCGGTGCCGCCTTCACCAACAGCTGGCAAGGCCTGGCGCTGTGTCGTGGCTTAGGGGGTTTTGCCGAGAGCGCGATGATCCCCGCCGGGCTGAAATCGGTCACCGAATGGTTCCCGGATCACGAACGTTCCGTCGCCGTGGGCTACTTCAACGTCGGTTCTTCGATGGGCGCCATCATTGCGCCGCCGATGGTGGCATGGGCCATTTATATTCACAGCTGGCGTCTGGCGTTCGTGATCGTCGGGATTGCCAGTATTGTGTGGGCGCTGGGATGGTACCTGGTCTATAACCGCCCGGGCCAGTACAAGAAACTGAGCAAAGAAGAGTACAACTACATCACCGAAGGCCAGCCAGAGAAAAAAACGGTCGATAAAGTACACATCGGCCAGCTGCTGAAGCAACGTAAATTCTGGGGCATCGCCCTGCCGCGCTTCCTGGCGGAACCGGCGTGGGGGACCTTCAACGCCTGGATCCCGCTGTTTATGGTGCACACCTACGGCTTCAACCTGAAAGATATCGCCATGTTTGCCTGGATCCCGATGCTGTTCGCCGATATGGGCTGCGTCATCGGCGGCTATCTGCCGGGGATCTTCCAGCGTGTCTTTGGCGTCAATATTGTGGTTTCACGTAAGCTGGTTGTCACCATGGGCGCAGCGCTGATGATCCTGCCGGGCATGGTCGGTCTGTTCAGCAGCCCGTTCGTGGCTATTGCGCTGCTGTGCGTCGGCGGTTTTGCCCACCAGTCGCTGTCCGGCGCGTTGATTACGCTCTCTTCCGACATGTTCGATCCGGGCGAAGTGGCCACCGCCAACGGTTTTACCGGCATGGCTGCATGGACCGCCAGCACCTTATTCGCCCTGGTGGTTGGCGCGCTGGCGGACACACTGGGCTTTAGCCCACTGTTTGCCGTGCTGGCAGTATTTGATGTGATTGGGGCGATTATTCTGTGGGCGCTGCTGCGTTCGCCAGAGCCTGAGCTGGAAGCGAACCCGGCCAGCTGACCGAACCACCCCGGCGGCGCTTCGCCAGGCCGGGCTAACGTTTATGTAGCCCGGCCTGCGCTAGCCGACTCCATGGGAGCCGCTACCCCATAATGGTCGCGACACCCATATGCGTGAAGGAGGATTTCACCGTCTGCCCGCTGACGCTTTTCACCACGGCATAGGCGCCGGTGGTGTCGTAATCCGTGTCGGTGATCCCAATGCCATTGTCGTCGTAGAATGCGCTTTGTGGCGCATTAATGGTAATTGGGTGCCCCACTTCGCTCGCGGTCACTGTGTGGATCGAAGAGGTCCACGTCTGGCTGCGTGGGTTATAGGATGGGCCGCCATCATCGCCGTATACCTGGAAGTGCAGCACAATCTGGTCCCCTTCCTTCATACCCGCATAAGGCGTTATCTGGAAATCAACGCCGCCGCTGGATTCATTGATATTGACGACATCATCCGATCCAATCCCCAGAGGAATCGGCCCATCAACTTGACCAATAGATTCAGCGATAAAGTTCGATGTGAAGCTCATCTGGTGCTCGCCGACTTTCGCCTGCACCTGGACGTCTTCCGCCGCTGTATCCGCGAAGCTGATATATGCATTCCCCTTCGCGTCCGTCACCGTTGTTGAATGTTTAATCTCTGCCTTAGAGGACGGCGATACCAGAGACCAACTCACTGTTTCACCTGCTGCTGGTTCGTGCTGACCATTTTCAACCGAAACCTGCACGATATTCTGGTGAACGCCATCGGCAATGACGCCATTTTTCACTGCGGACATCTCTACGTTAGTAATAATCTGCGAGCCCTGAATAAACGTCACGCTGCCGGAATCGCTGATATCATCCATTTTCGCCGTTACGGTCACTTTCTCCGGAACGGTATCCGTTAAGGCAAAAAGCGCCACGCCGCTATCATTGGTGATGGTTTCCGTTTTATTGCCCTTTGCCGTATCCGAGCTATCAGACCAGGCCACGGTCTGATGGCTCATCGGCTTACCGTTTTCATCGGTGACGACGGCTTTCAGTATTCCGCGATCCTGGCCATCAGCGCTTGCCGCCCCCCTCACCGTGCTGACCACGATGTGCCTGGTCTTATCACCACCACTCCCCTCAACAAACGTGGCTTTCGAGGTCTTCGTCTGCTGCTCTACGGTCGCGGTCACGTCCACTGTTTCTGCGACAACATCAGTTAAGCCCACGGTAGCAAGGCCGTAGCTATCCGTCGTGCTGGACGCTCGTGCCAGCTTCGCAGAACCGCTAACAGACCAGTTAACGGTGACGTTGGCCATCGGCGTACCGTCAGAATCGGTGACCCGCGCCACGGCGAAATCTTTGGTCGTACCGTCAGAATCCACCCCATTACGCACAATTTGTATCGCTAAATCCGTGGTAGGCGCGTCTGGCGTCGGTTTTTCCTGCTTGCGGTAGTCCAGCACGATTTCATTATTACGCTCGACAAGATCGTAACGGCTGCCTGCGAGGCTTCGACGATACGCCACCTGATCGCCCGACAATTGTGATGACAAAGATTGTCCCAGCACATAGTGGAAAGCCAGGGAGAACTGGGTGTCATCCACAGAATCCTGACCGCGTTTATAGTCTATGCCTGCGGTCACCAGCGGAATCGGCGTATAGTTCAGACCCACCGTGACCGCAGAAGGATCTTTTTGCAGGTGGTCGGTATCAAATAGCGCAACATTATCGCCATAATACTGTTCGTACATGACCTTTGCGCCCAATTGCGGATAAGTCGGTAAATAGCCTTCAGCACGAATATCAAAACCATTTGCAGGCTTTTCATCGTAATCATCAAAATCACGTGAACTGTGCCAATCGGTAATACCGACATAGCCGTTTGCCGATAGTTTTAAATCATCGGTCCAGGCTTCGCCGCCAAATCCGGCGCGACGGTTACCACCGGTAAAATCATCATCAATAAAGCTGTTAATACCAAACATCCAGTTAGATGCATTAAATGTTCTGACGCCAAAACCAAGGTTTCCAGTAAAACGATCGTCCGGTGCGCGCATCCCCAATTGAGTGAAGATCACCGTTTTTTTGTTATCGTAAAACGGCAGCAGAAAATCAAAGGAGCTATCGTCCCAGTTGCCGTTGTTATCCACATTTAACTGCACGCGGGCAGTACCGAACTGCGAGAGCCAACCTTCCACGGAAGAAGATGCATAGCTTGATGCGGCGGACGCCGCTGCACCTGCCGCCCCATTTGATTCGGTTGATGCCAGTGTGGAAGCTGTCCTGCTCAGCGTATCACTATAAGGATTAACGTCAGCATTCTCCGTCGCAGGTGCGTTAGCCATCGATTGTAGAGGGATCAACAGCAGCATCGGAGACAATACGCGCGGGACCTGTTTCAATTGAGCTAAAGAATAAGACACGCCATAACGACACAATAAAGATAATTTATTCATTTTATACAATG
>NZ_JANEWH010000071.1:0-24555 GCF_028069715.1 Kluyvera sp. Awk 3
ATCATATAATGATGCTTTTAGATTTTACTCCCCTGCATCCAGAGATAAATATGAACTCAACCGTTAAATATCGTGCCGATATCGATGGGCTGCGCGCGCTCGCCGTACTCCTTGTGGTGCTCTTTCACTTTGGGCTGGGATTCCCCGGTGGATTTGTGGGCGTTGATGTTTTCTTTGTCATTTCGGGATATCTGATTGGCGGCCATATTTATCAAAGTAAGCTTGCGGGCCATTTTTCGTGGGGGCAGTTTTATGTTCGCCGAATAAAGCGAATTCTTCCCGCGCTGATTGCCGTTGTGATTGCCGTCTGGCTGGTGATGTTTTTTATCTCTACGCCAGCCGATTTCAGGAAATTAGGCCGTGATGCCGCGGCGACGCTGTTGTCGGTCTCTAACGTAACGCTCTGGAATTCCATCGACTATTTCAGCCCCAGCGCCGAGCATAATCCTTTATTGATGACCTGGTCATTGGGCGTGGAAGAACAGTTCTATTTTCTCGCGCCGCTTCTGATTCTGGTGCTGACGCGTTTTGATAAAAAACTCTCTTTTTTACTGATGGGGAGCGTCACGCTGCTCTGTTTTGCCATTGCCGCCGCCGGAACCCTGCAGATTCCGCATAGCGCATGGTTTTTGACGCCGTTTCGCGCCTGGGAGCTGTTTGCCGGGGCGCTACTGGGAATGGCCCATACCCACTTTCCCGCGGCATTCTCGACAAAGGTTGATAACCTGAAATCTGTGGTGGGTGTTTTACTCATTGCCTGGTGTGCGCTTTTTTACGACGCGCAGACCTCTTTCCCTGGGCTGGGGGCGCTGCCGGTGGTGATGGGCGCCGTGTTGCTGCTGGACGGGCAAACGGCGCTTATCAACCGCCGTTTGCTAACCTGGAAACCGCTGCGCTTTATTGGACTCATCTCCTATTCACTCTACCTGTGGCACTGGCCGGTTATCAGCCTTTACCACTATCTTTGCGAAGCGGAGCCGGGGAACGGGATGCGCGTATTGCTGATTGCGCTCTCGTTTTTGCTGGCGACGATCAGCTATTACCTCATCGAGAAACCTTTTCGGGCGGCGCAGTTGCCGGCATCTCGCGTATTCTGGCGCTACGGGATGGCGATGGGGCTGCTGACGCTGGTCTTCGCCACCACCTGGCTGCAAAAAGGTTTTCCCGCCCGTTGGCCTGAGGACTTTGCCCGGATGCAGTCGGAGATAGAAGAGGCGGAAGATAGTTGCATGACCTCATACGGCAATATTCTGCTGACCGGAACCCCGCGCTGCACCGGTGGCGAGGCGCAGGAGAAAATTGCGCTGATTGGCGATAGCCATGCCGGGGCGCTGGCCGCGGCGTTTCGTCAACTGGCGCACGACCGTCATCTGACGCCGGTGATTTTTGCGAAATCGTCCTGTGCGCCGCTGTTCGGCGTGTATCGACTTGCCGATGGTTGGCCCCTGCATGACGC
The DNA here is from genome assembly GCF_028069715.1 of Kluyvera sp. Awk 3. Classification (NCBI taxonomy): domain Bacteria; kingdom Pseudomonadati; phylum Pseudomonadota; class Gammaproteobacteria; order Enterobacterales; family Enterobacteriaceae; genus Kluyvera; species Kluyvera sp. Awk 3. Next base: position 1,457 of record NZ_JANEWH010000071.1, read on the forward strand.
GCAGTGTCGGGCATTCAAGCTCGATGTCGACAACTATCTGGCTCAGGATAAGCAGATCTCGACGGTGATTCTTACGGGCTTCTGGCAGTCCGGTTTGATGGCTGGAAAAGCCCCCTGGCAGTCGGAAACGACGCCGTCATTAGGCCCTGCTCAGGCGCTGCAGCAGGGGCTGGCAGAGACCATCACGCGTTTGCAGAAAATGGGTAAGCGGGTCATTGTGCTGGGCGATGTGCCGATGATGAATTTTTCCCCGCCCAAACGCGTAATGCGCTGCTTTAGCCGGGCGTTTGCCTATGCGAACCCACAAAGCGCCGGTATGTGCGAGGTGGTGGGGCACGATAGCGTTGAGCCTGATGCCAGCGCGGCGCTGATTGGCAAGGTATCGACGAAGCTGAACGCTGAATTCGCCAGCCTGAAAGACGCGTTGTGTGACTCGGCGACCTGCCGTTTTGCGGAGAGCGCACATATTTACTACAAAGATCCACAGCATCTGACGCGATACGGTGCGGATAAAGTGCTGAAAAGCGTGGTGATGCCGCTGATTGCGCGCTAAGGCGCGGGGTCATGCAATAAAAAAGGCCACTCGTGAGAGTGGCCTAACTGTATGTATTTGCTGCTTAAATTTGGTGGCCCCTGTTGGGTTTGAACCAACGACCAAGCGATTATGAGTCGCCTGCTCTAACCACTGAGCTAAGGGGCCAATTAGCCGACGATTATAATGTAACAATGGCCGCCAATCCAGCGCTAAGCGTGCACATGCTGTTTTTATAAACAATGCATTTTCAATTCGTTATACTCGTCTCACGATGTATAGGTCGAGGATATTATGGTTAAGGACATTATCGATTCAGAGTTGCGGGTACTGTTTTGTGGTATCAACCCGGGACTGTCATCGTCTTCACTGGGCTATCCTTTTGCCCATCCAGCAAACCGCTTCTGGAAGGTGCTGCATCTGGCGGGGTTTACCGATCGCCAGCTGAAGCCGGAAGAGGCGGCGCAGATGCTGAAATTTCGCTGCGGCGTGACCAAGCTGGTTGAGCGCCCGACGGTGCAGGCCACGGAGGTGACCTTGCAGGAGCTGCACAGCGGCGGCCAGGCGCTGATTGATAAGGTTGAGCACTATAAACCTGCTGCGCTGGCGGTGCTGGGCAAGCAAGCCTTTGAACGCGGCTTAGGGCAGCGCGGCGCGACGTGGGGGAAGCAGACCTACAGGATTGGCGACACCGAAGTGTGGGTGTTACCGAACCCAAGCGGATTGAGCCGAATAACGCTGGATAAGCTGGTGGAAGCGTATCAGGAGCTGGACTCGGCGTTGAAGGCACGAGGCCTGTAGGCCGGGTAAGCGAAGCGCCATCCGGCAGAACCCGCGCAGATTGCCGGATGGCGGCGTAAAAGCCTTATCCGGCCTACCGTTCCTGCGCGGATAACAGGCAAAAAAAAGCTCCCAAAAGGGAGCTTTTTCACATTGGCCAGGGCGATTAATCGTCCAGGAAGCTACGCAGCACTTCAGAGCGGCTCGGGTGGCGCAGTTTACGCAGCGCCTTCGCTTCGATCTGACGGATACGTTCGCGGGTAACGTCGAACTGTTTACCCACTTCTTCCAGCGTGTGGTCGGTGTTCATATCGATACCGAAACGCATACGCAGCACTTTCGCTTCACGGGCGGTCAGGCCAGCCAGCACGTCGTGCGTTGCGGCACGCAGGCTCTCGGTGGTCGCGGAGTCCAGCGGCAGCTCGAGGGTGGTATCCTCGATGAAATCACCCAGATGCGAATCTTCATCGTCGCCGATCGGCGTTTCCATGGAGATTGGCTCTTTAGCGATCTTCAGCACTTTACGGATCTTGTCTTCCGGCATCAGCATGCGCTCAGCCAGCTCTTCCGGCGTCGGCTCGCGGCCCATCTCTTGCAGCATCTGACGGGAGATACGGTTGAGCTTGTTGATGGTCTCAATCATATGTACCGGGATACGGATGGTACGCGCCTGGTCGGCGATGGAACGGGTGATTGCCTGACGAATCCACCAGGTAGCGTAGGTGGAGAACTTGTAACCACGACGGTATTCAAACTTATCAACCGCTTTCATCAGACCGATGTTGCCTTCCTGAATCAGATCGAGGAACTGCAGACCACGGTTGGTGTATTTTTTAGCGATAGAGATAACCAGACGTAAGTTCGCTTCAACCATCTCTTTTTTCGCACGGCGGGCTTTCGCTTCACCGATGGACATGCGACGGTTGATGTCTTTTACCTGCTCGATGGTCAGGCCGGTTTCTTCTTCAATCTGCTGCAGTTTCTGCAGGCTGCGAAGAACGTCTTCTTTCACGTCGTGCAGCTTTTCAGACCACGGCTTGTTCATCGCGATAGCCGCGTTGAACCAGGTTTCGCTGGTTTCGTTGCCGGTGAAGAGGGTGATGAAGTTCTTCTTCGGCATTTTGCACTGTTCAACGCACATCTTCATGATGATACGTTCCTGGGTACGCACGCGATCCATCATGACACGCATGCTGTTCACCAGGTAGTCGAACTGTTTCGGCACCAGACGGAACTGTTTGAACACTTCAGACAGCTTCAGAATCTCTTCCTGAGCGGCAGCGTGGCTACGGCCTTTGGCTTTGATGGTGTCGCGAGTCACTTCGTACTGCGTACGCAGTTCGGCGAATTTCTCACGCGCCAGTTCAGGATCGATGCTGTTGTCATCGTCGCTGCTGTCGTCGCTATCGTCGTCTTCGTCTTCATCGTCGTCATCCATCTCTTCCTGAGACAGTTCGGAACCGACGTGAGTGGCGGTTGGCGCCATATCTTCTTCGGCGTTCGGGTCGACGAAACCGGTGATCAGGTCGGACAGACGGGCTTCTTCCGCTTCAACGCGATCGTATTGTTCCAGCAGATAGGTGATGGCTTCCGGGTATTCGGCAACGGAGCACTGTACCTGGTTGATCCCGTCTTCAATACGTTTGGCGATGTCGATTTCGCCTTCGCGGGTCAGCAGTTCTACGGTACCCATTTCGCGCATGTACATGCGCACCGGGTCGGTTGTACGCCCGATTTCAGATTCCACGCTGGACAGAACCTGTGCAGCCGCTTCTTCTGCGTCTTCATCAGTGTTGTTGGAGGTTTCAGCCAGCAACAGATCATCGGCATCCGGTGCTTCTTCCATCACCTGAATACCCATGTCGTTGATCATTTGGATGATGTCTTCGATTTGATCTGAATCGACGATATCTTCCGGCAGATGGTCATTGACCTCGGCATAGGTCAGATAGCCTTGCTCCTTACCACGTTGGACAAGAAGCTTGAGCTGTGACTGCGGGTTTTGCTCCATAAGACGGTATCCACACTTAATTCATTTGATTGGTGTCGGTCGGCGAACGAACCGCCGACATTTAAAGCGAGGGCGTACTTATATTAGTGCCGCTGCGCCTCGGGCGGCTGTCGGGGGCTTCCCGATAGGTATTCGGCAGTTAAGCCGTTAAATTCATTTTTTTTCCAGGGCCTGTCTGATTTCCCAGAACTCCCTGCGCTCTTCACTACTCAAACCATGCGTGCGATCGCGAGCTATCAACTCTTCCTGTCGCTGTTCAAGCATTGAATCAAAAATTCGGTTTAGCGTGTCGGTGAACATTTTTTCAACATTCTCATCCTTTATATCGTTCCAGGTTGAGAGTTTTTCAAGTGTTGCGTATTCACTTGCTCCGCGATAATTCTCTAACAGTTGGCCCGTTGTCAGGCCGGGTTGCGCCACACACAGGTTGACCAGTTCGCTGAACAGGTTGAGCCCCGGTAGCTTTGCCTGAGCCAGCCCATGCATAGGAGGTACAAGTGGTGCCAGATTTGGGTTTTGCACCAGTAGTCCTATCAGTATACGCATAGGCGTCTGTTTTATCTGCTGAGGCGGGCGTACCACGCCACTTTCTGCCTGTTTTGGCATTAAACGATCAAGCGCCGCATCGTCAAAGATGCCCAGCTTCAGCCCCAGCGTCTGGCGCAGCTGAATCCGGTGCGCGTCACCCGGCACCTGGCTTATCAGCGGCAGAGCCAGCGCGGCGAGCTGCGTGCTGCCGTCCGGTGAGCTGAGATCAACCTGCGGTAAGAGACTGTTAAATAAGAAGACGGAGAGCGGTTGTGCGTGCTCCATCCGTGCTTCAAAGGCCTCTTTACCCTCTTTACGCACCAGCGTATCCGGGTCTTCACCCTCGGGCAGGAACATAAAGCGTAGCTGACGACCGTCGGTCATGTACGGCATCGCGGTTTCCAGCGCACGCCATGCGGCGTCGCGGCCGGCGCGGTCACCGTCGTAACAGCAAATCACGTTGTTTGTCGCACGGAATAACATATGAATGTGGTCCGCCGTGGTCGACGTACCCAGCGAGGCGACGGCGTAGTTGATACCGTATTGCGCCAGCGCGACAACATCCATATACCCTTCGACAACCAGCAGACGCGGTGGTTCAGCGTTGTGCTGCTGGGCTTCATAAAGGCCATACAGCTGACGGCCTTTATGGAAAATATCGGTTTCCGGGGAGTTGAGGTATTTTGGCGTATCGTTACCGAGTACGCGGCCACCAAAACCAATCACCCGGCCTCGTTTATCGCGAATCGGGAACATCACGCGATTGCGGAAACGGTCGTATGTTCTTCCCTGGTCGTTATTGACCAGCATTCCGGCATCGAGCAGCAGCTTCCTGTTGTCGACATTTCCGCCGAAACGTTTTAAGGCGTTATCCCAGCCCGGCGGCGCAAAACCAATAGCAAACTGCTGGACAATCTCGGCACTCAGACCGCGTTGCTCCAGATACTGGCGTGCTGGCTCGGCGATGGGTTGGGCGAAGGATTGCTGATAAAAATCATTTAACCCTTCCATTAGCTGATAGAGATTCTGACGCTGGTGACGCTCTATCTGGCTAAGACCTGTTCCGGCTTCGTACGGCACTTCAAGGTTGTGCATGGCCGCCAGTTCTTCAACGGTTTCAACGAACTCGAGCTTGTCGTAGTTCATTAAAAAGTCGATGGCATTGCCGTGCGCGCCGCAGCCGAAGCAGTGGTAAAACTGCTTATCACCGTTCACGGTGAAAGAGGGGGTTTTCTCATTATGGAACGGACAGCACGCATGGTAATTTTTGCCCTGCTTTTTCAGCTTCACCCGTGCATCGATCAGATCGATGATGTCGGTGCGCGCCAGCAGATCATTAATAAATACGCGTGGGATTCGTCCAGCCATAGGCCCCGTTTATTTTGAAGACTTATAAACGAAAACAAGCCGCGCATTCCTTTCGGAAGCACGGCCTTGCAACTACAACTCGGTCTGTAACCTGAGAGCCGATGCTCTCAAGAGATTAGTACAGACGAGTACGGCGTGCGTTTTCGCGAGCCAGTTTCTTCGCGTGACGTTTCACTGCAGAAGCTTTAGCGCGCTTACGTTCGGTAGTCGGTTTTTCATAGAACTCACGACGACGAACTTCCGCCAGAACACCCGCTTTTTCACAGGAACGCTTGAAGCGACGCAGTGCTACGTCGAACGGCTCGTTTTCACGTACTTTAATTACCGGCATGTAACTCTCACCTTTAATAAATTCGGTTTGCCGCTGGCATCAACGCCAGCTTATTTCAAAATGGTGCGGAATTTTACTGCAATTGCTGTTGCTTTGTAAAGCACCGACGCGTTTTTGAACGGGACTTTTTAAGGGTGAGGAGTATACACGAGGCTGCCTGCTGGGGCGAACAATGTTTTACAAGCCGGGACAGAAAACCTACACTGCGCGGTATTGAAACGAGGTAAATCTAGCCATGCGTGTACTGGGTATTGAAACATCCTGCGATGAAACCGGCATCGCAATTTATGACGACGAAAAAGGTCTGTTAGCCAACCAGTTGTATAGTCAGGTGAAATTACACGCTGACTACGGCGGTGTGGTGCCTGAGCTGGCGTCGCGTGACCACGTGCGTAAAACGGTTCCCCTGATTCAGGCGGCCTTACAAGAAGCGAACCTGACGGCCAAAGATATCGACGCGGTGGCCTACACCGCCGGTCCAGGTCTGGTTGGCGCGCTGCTGGTCGGCGCAACCGTAGGACGCTCGCTGGCGTTTGCCTGGAATGTGCCGGCTATTCCGGTCCACCATATGGAAGGCCATCTGCTGGCGCCGATGCTGGAAGATAATCCGCCGGAATATCCGTTTGTGGCGCTGCTGGTATCCGGCGGCCATACGCAGTTGATTAGCGTCACCGGTATCGGTGAGTACACCCTGTTGGGCGAGTCCATTGACGATGCGGCGGGGGAAGCTTTTGATAAAACCGCCAAGCTGCTCGGTCTGGATTATCCCGGTGGCCCAATGCTGTCTAAGCTGGCTTCACAGGGGACGGAAGGGCGCTTTGTGTTCCCGCGTCCGATGACCGATCGTCCGGGGCTGGATTTTAGCTTCTCCGGCCTGAAAACCTTTGCTGCAAACACTATCCGCAATAACGGCGATGACGATCAAACGCGTGCCGATATCGCCCGCGCCTTTGAAGATGCGGTGGTGGATACGTTGATGATCAAGTGCAAACGCGCGCTGGATCAAACCGGCTTTAAGCGCCTGGTGATGGCGGGCGGCGTAAGCGCTAACCGTACGCTGCGCGCGAAGCTGGCGACGATGATGCAAAAACGCGGCGGCGAAGTGTTCTACGCGCGTCCGGAGTTCTGTACCGATAACGGCGCGATGATTGCCTATGCGGGCATGGTGCGTCTGAAAACGGGCGTCAATGAATCGCTGGGCGTGACCGTACGTCCACGTTGGCCGCTGGCGGAGCTGCCAGCCGCCTGACGTTCTGGCCGAGACTCGTGATAAAAAGCCCTCCTGAAGAGGGCTTTTTTGTGCGTGTTAGTCGGTGCCTTTGGGCTTGCGCTTTTTCAGGCGCGCCCAAATTTTTGTCTCCTGCCGTCGCCACAAACGCTGAATGTTGTCATGATGACGCAGCAGAATGAGGCACGACAGCATCGATACCGGGAAGGTGTACTGGGGCTTGAACCACCAGACGTAGAACGGCGCGACCAGCGCGCTGACGATGGCGCCCAGTGACGAATAACCGCTCAGCAGAATTGTCAGCAGCCAGGTTCCGGCCATTACTCCGGTTAGATCCCAGCCGATAGGGGCAATCGCGCCAAACGCGGTCGCCACGCCTTTTCCGCCCTGAAAATGGAAGAAAACCGGCCAGATATGGCCCAGGCAGGCGGCGATCGCGACCAGCCCAAGCCAGAATGGAGTAAAGCCAAGGGCATAGGCACCCCAGACGGGCAGCATCCCTTTCAGGATGTCGAAAACCAGGACGGCTACGGCAGCACCCTTGCCGCCGATGCGTAAGACATTGGTGGCGCCGGGATTACCGGAACCACTGGTGCGAGGGTCAGGTAACCCCGCGAGGCGGCAGACCAGAATGGCGCTGGAAATTGAGCCGCAAAGGTAGGCAAGGAGGATCATTCCAGGCTCGATTGCACTCATAACGCTGTTCCATTTTGAAAATGTCGAAGTATTCTCTGCATCTGTGGATAATACGCATAATTCGCCGGAAGTGGTATCCGGTTTAGCCTAAAACCAAGCAGGTCGTGATGGATATTGTATTTATAGAGCAACTTTCGGTAATCACCACTATCGGTGTTTATGACTGGGAACAAACCATTGAACAGAAGCTGGTGTTCGATATCGAATTAGCCTGGGACAACCGCAAAGCCGCCGCCAGCGACAACGTGGAAGACTGCCTGAGCTATGCGGATATCAGCGAAGCGGTAGTAAAACACGTGGAAGGCAGCCGTTTCGCGCTGGTGGAACGTGTTGCGGAAGAGGTTGCCGACCTGCTGATGTCGCGCTTTAACACCCCGTGGGTGCGCATTAAGGTGAGTAAACCGGGCGCCGTGGCGCGCGCCGCCAACGTGGGCGTGATCATTCAGCGTGGCCATAATCCTAATTAATCTCATTATTCGTCATATAACTTAAACCAAAATGATTTATACCGGTCTTAGTGCCGGGTTTATTTTATTGTTTACTTTTAAGGGTTTATTTAATGAGCGATATGCACTCGCTGCTGGTGGCGGCTATTCTGGGTGTGGTCGAAGGATTGACTGAGTTTCTGCCCGTCTCCAGCACTGGCCATATGATTATCGTCGGCCACCTGCTGGGCTTTGAAGGAGATACGGCGAAGACGTTTGAGGTGGTGATCCAACTGGGTTCGATCCTCGCGGTGGTGGTGATGTTCTGGCGTCGGCTGTTTGGCCTGATTGGCATCCACTTTGGCCGTCCTCCGGTGCACGAAGGTGAAGGCTCAGGCCGTTTGTCGCTCATTCATATTCTGCTCGGGATGATTCCGGCGGTGGTGCTGGGGCTGGTGTTCCACGACGCCATCAAATCGTTATTTAACCCGATTAACGTGATGTACGCGCTGGTGGTAGGCGGTGTCCTGCTGATTGCCGCGGAATGCCTGAAGCCGAAGGTGCCGCGCGCGGTTGGCGTGGATGATATGACGTATCGTCAGGCATTTATGATTGGCTGCTTCCAGTGTCTGGCGCTGTGGCCGGGCTTCTCCCGTTCGGGAGCCACTATTTCCGGCGGTATGCTGGTCGGCGTGAGCCGCTATGCGGCGTCGGAGTTCTCTTTCCTGCTGGCGGTGCCGATGATGATGGGCGCGACGGTGCTGGATCTCTACAAGAGCTGGCACTTCCTGACTGCCGGTGATATCCCGATGTTTGCCGTCGGGTTTGTGATGGCCTTCCTGGTGGCGCTGGTGGCCATCAAAACCTTCCTGCAGCTGATTAAACGTATTTCGTTTATTCCGTTCGCTATCTACCGCTTCATCGTCGCGGCCGCGGTATACGTGGTCTTCTTCTGATGCCGTGCCCTCAGTCTTTTGGCTGGGGGCAACGTTTTTCCTTCCAGTTGGCCACCGCCTGAATTCGGCGTCGCGTCAGTTCTTCGCGAATTTCCGGCCCTTTAAACCCGGCCTCAATCACTTCTTTGTTGCCCACGCTTCTGGCAACGGCCCACGCTTCCCGTAGCAGGCGTCCCTGTGGGTAATCACAGGCTTCGAAGCGAGTACGCCCGCGCACGTCGGCTTCGCTGGTAAGCGCAATCTGTTCTACACGCTGCGGTTTGCGCCAGGCGTCGATGGAGTCGAACAGTTTCACCAGCGTTTTCGGCTGCAGAATGGGCAGGGTATGAATCAGGTCATGGAATTCGGCGACCAGTTTTGCCAGCTCGCGCATGTCGTTCGGCACTTTCAGACGCTGGCACAGCTGCTCGACCAGCTTAACCCCCGCCGGGCCGTGGCCATGGTGACGAGGCCAGAACGCTTTTGGCGTCAGCCCCTTGCCTAAGTCGTGGCACAGCGTAGCGAAACGGACGTCAATATCCGGGCTGAGCATCGCGGCCATCGATACGGTCATCAGCGTATGCACGCCGGTATCAATTTCCGGGTGCCATTTCTCCGGGGCCGGCACGCCAAACAGCGCGTCGATTTCCGGGAACAGCACCTTTAGCGCGCCGCAGTCGCGTAACGTCTGGAAGAAGACTTGCGGGTTACGGGTGCCGAGTGCGCTTTCCGTCTCTTTCCAGACACGCTCAGGCGTCAGATGCGCCAGCTCGCCAGCGTCGGCCATTTCGCGCATTAAGGCCAGGGTTTCGTCGGCAATACGGAAGCTGAGATGGGCGTAACGCGCGGCAAAACGCGCGACGCGTAGCACGCGCAGCGGGTCTTCCGCGAAAGCGGGGGAGACATGGCGCAGGATGCGCTGCTGGAGATCGCGCTGGCCGCCGTACGGGTCGATAATCGTCCCGTCGCTGTCCTCGGCAAGCGCGTTAACGGTGAGGTCGCGGCGCAACAGATCTTGCTCCAGCGTGACGTCCGGCGCGGCGTAGCAGGTAAAGCCGGTATACCCGGAACCCGATTTTCGCTCGGTGCGCGCCAGCGCGTACTCTTCGTGGCTGTCCGGGTGTAAAAATACCGGAAAATCGCGGCCTACCTGCTGGTAGCCCGCATCAAGCATCTGCTGCGGCGTGGCGCCGACCACGACCCAATCTTTATCTTTGATCGGTAGGCCCAATAGCCTGTCCCGAACTGCTCCGCCGACCAGATAACTCTTCACGCCACGCTTCTCCTCATCATTTTCTTTCTGATAATACGAAAGAAGTCGACTTAAGGCGAGTTGGCTTAGTTCATCCAGCGATCTTTGCGTTTGCGGCTTGGAATGATGTGCGGCAGCACCAGACCGAGGATCAGGCCAATACCGAGCACGCCGCCGCCGTACATAAACCACTGCATGATGATGGTGCGCTGTTTATCATCGAGCTGCAGATTCGCGGCGTTCACCTTTTTCTGCGCCACGATAAGCTCGTTTTTCAGCTTCTGGTTCTCGTTTTTCAAACCGTTGATCACCGTATCGCTCTCAGCAACCTTTTTCTGCATTTCTGCGGTGCGCTGGTTCCAGGTGGTGTCGATGTTGTTCAGTTTGTCGGTCAGGGTTTTGACCTGATTTTCGAGATCCGGCACGCGGGTGCGCAGGCTTGGCGTCGCGGTCAGCTCTTTGAGCGGGATCCACGCGGTACGGCCGTTGCTGTCACGCACCTGGCCGTATTGGGTATTTTCGTTGGTCTGCAGCAGGGTGACTTCTTCACCCGCGTTGACGGTGCCTGCCAGGCGATAGTTATCGCCCGGGCCGCTGCGTACCCAGGTGTTCAGTTCATCGGAGACGTACCGCTTTTCATCGGCGTGAGCGACGGTAGAAGCAGTAAGTGCAAGTAAAGTAATGGCAATTAAGCGTAATTTTGGCATCAGATCATCGTTTTTGTCATAAAAGTGGAACGATAGTAGTGGCAACAGTCTGACGACGCAAAGCATTCTGCGGCAATCGGAATCCTCCAGGAGGAAAAATTGCATCAGCTGTTGGCCTGACAAATTGCGCATTGCATGGCAATTTGTCGCAAAATACTATCTACTGACAAAAAGAATACCTGTAAGTTCGCCGTAAAGGTATTTCCCGGCAACGAAACCATAAGAATTCAGTCATGGCTCAAGAAATCGAACTCAAATTTATCGTCGATGGCGCTGGCGTTGAGACGCTGCGCAACCACCTTCACACACTGAACGCAGAGCACACCCCGCCGGGGCAGTTGCTGAATATCTATTACGAAACTGCCGATAACTGGCTGCGCCGCCACGATATGGGGCTGCGTATTCGCGGCGATAACGGTCGTTACGAGATGACCATGAAAATCGCCGGTCGCACCGTGGGCGGCCTGCATCAGCGCCCGGAATACAATATCGACATCAGTACGCCCGAACTGGCGCTCGACAAACTGCCTGCCGAAGTGTGGCCGAACGGCGAAATGCCCCAAGGGCTGGCGGAGCAGGTCAATCCGCTGTTTAGCACCGACTTCTACCGCGAAAAATGGGTGGTGAAGCACGGCAAAAGCCAGATTGAAATCGCGCTGGATCAGGGCGAGGTCAAAGCGGGCGAGCATCAGGAAGCCATTTGCGAACTGGAACTGGAGCTGCTGAGTGGTGAAACCGCTGACGTGCTGGCGCTGGCGAAGCAGCTGGCCGAGACCGGCCTGCTGCGTCAGGGCAGCCTGAGTAAAGCCGCGCGCGGCTACCATCTGGCGCAGGGTAACCCGGCGCGAGAGCTGCAGCCGCTGACGATTTTAACGCTGCCGCCAAAGGCAACGGTAGGCCAGGCGATGGAGGCGGCGCTGGAAAAAGCGCTGGCGCACTGGCAGTACCACGAAGAGCTATGGCTGCGCGGTAATAAAAAGGCGAAAACCGAAGTGGTTAACGCGCTGGGCCTGGTACGTCATATTCTGACGCTGTTCGGCGGCATTGTGCCGCGTAAAGCCAGCGCCAGCCTGCGCGATGGGCTAACCCAGGTTGATGCGCTGATGGCAAGCGATGCCTCTGCGCATGATGCGGTCTTCAGCCGCGAAACCGCGCTGACCAAACTGGCCTACACCGAGTGGCTGGTAACGCGCGGCTGGCAGGCGTTCCTCGATGCTAAAGCCGAAGCCAAACTGGCCGATTCGTTTAAACGCTTTGCCGATATTCATCTCTCCCGTCAGGCCGCCGAGCTGCGTAAGACGTTCGCCTATCCGTTGGGGGATAGCTATAGCGACCAGTTGCCGCGTCTGACGCGCGACATCAATACCGTTCAGCTGCTGTCGGGTTACTACGACTACGAACGGGCGGCGCAGTGGTTGGCCAACTGGCAGGGCCTGCGTCACGCCATTGAGACGCGCCAGCACATTGAAATTGAACATTACCGCAATGAGGCACTGTCGGTTGAGCCGTTCTGGTTACACAGCGGCAAACGTTAATTAACTTCAGGGAACCCGTGTATGACGCCGCTTTCTTCGCAGTTACAGCAGCACTGGCAAACGCTCCTGGACCGCGCCCCGGAAGATTTTCCCCTTGGGGCGCTGAGTACCGAAGCGCAGGCTGTTTTCACCTTTAGTGATTTTGTTCAGCAAAGTTTAACGGCGCACCCCGAGTGGCTGGCGTCGCTGGAAAGCGAGCCGCCGCAGGCGGACGAATGGCGGCAATACGCGGGCTGGCTACAGGCCGAACTGGCGGAGGTTTACGATGAAGCGGCGTTGATGCGCGCGCTGCGTCTGTTCCGTCGGCGGATAATGGTGCGCATCGCCTGGTCACAGGCGCTGTCTCAGGTTTCCGAAGAAGATACGCTTCAACAGCTTAGCCACCTGGCGGAAACGCTGATCGTCAGCGCCCGTAACTGGCTGTATGACGCCTGCTGTCGCGAGTGGGGCACGCCGTGCAGCGCTGATGGCGTTCCGCAGCCGCTGCTGATCCTGGGTATGGGTAAGCTGGGCGGCGGCGAGCTGAATTTCTCCTCTGATATCGATCTCATTTTTGCCTGGCCGGAGCATGGCAGCACCCAGGGGGGGCGTCGTGAACTGGATAACGCCCAGTTCTTTACCCGCCTGGGGCAGCGGTTAATTAAGGTGCTCGACCAGCCCACCCAGGACGGTTTTGTCTACCGCGTGGATATGCGGCTGCGCCCGTTCGGCGACAGCGGCCCGCTGGTGCTGAGCTTTGCGGCGCTGGAAGATTATTACCAGGAGCAGGGGCGCGACTGGGAGCGCTATGCGATGGTCAAAGCGCGGATCATGGGCGATGACGACGGTGTTTACACCAGCGAGCTGCGTGCGATGCTGCGGCCCTTTGTCTTCCGTCGCTATATCGACTTCAGCGTGATCCAGTCTCTGCGCAACATGAAAGGGATGATCACCCGCGAAGTGCGTCGCCGTGGCTTGAAGGACAACATCAAGCTGGGCGCGGGCGGCATTCGCGAAATTGAGTTTATCGTTCAGGTCTTCCAGTTGATTCGCGGTGGCCGCGAGCCTACGCTGCAAAGCCGTTCGCTGCTACCGACGTTGACCGCCATTGAGGCGCTCAATCTGCTGTCAGAAAACGATGCGCAGGTGCTGCGTGAAGCGTATCTGTTCCTGCGTCGCCTGGAAAACTTGCTGCAAAGTATTAACGACGAGCAGACGCAAACGCTGCCCGGCGACGATCTTAACCGCGCGCGTCTGGCGTGGGGTATGCATTTTGCCGACTGGGAGACGCTCACGGAGCGGCTGGATGCGCTGATGGCGCAGGTGCGACGGGTGTTTAACGAGCTTATCGGCGACGATGAAGAAAGTTCGCAGGAAGAGCAGCTGTCGGAGTCCTGGCGTGAACTGTGGCAGGACACGCTGCAGGAGGATGATTCACCGGCTGTGCTGATTCATCTGAGCGACGACGATCGTCATCGCGTGTTGTCGCAGATTGCCGATTTTCGCAAAGAGCTGGATAAGCGCACCATCGGCCCGCGCGGTCGTCAGGTGCTGGATTCACTGATGCCGCATCTGCTCAGCGAAGTGTGCGCCCGCGAGGACGCGCTGGTGCTGCTGTCGCGCATTACGCCGCTGCTGAGCGGCATCGTCACCCGAACGACCTATCTGGAACTGCTGAGCGAGTACCCCGGTACGCTGAAGCACCTGATTCGCCTGTGTGCGGCTTCGCCGATGGTGGCCAGCCAGCTGGCGCGCTATCCGCTGCTGCTGGACGAACTGCTTGACCCGAACACGCTGTACCAGCCGACGGCTACCGACGCCTATCGCGACGAACTGCGCCAGTATCTGCTGCGCGTGCCGGAAGAAGACGAAGAGCAACAGCTGGAAGCACTGCGTCAGTTTAAACAGGCGCAGCTGCTGCACATTGCGGCGGCCGATATCGCTGGCACGCTGCCGGTCATGAAGGTCAGTGACCACTTAACCTGGCTGGCCGAGGCGATGATTGACGCTGTGGTTCAGCAGGCGTGGGTGCAAATGGTGGCGCGCTACGGCCAGCCGACCCACCTGCGTGAACGCTCCGGTCGCGGTTTTGCGGTGATTGGCTATGGCAAGCTGGGCGGCTGGGAACTAGGGTACAGTTCGGATCTCGATCTGGTGTTCCTGCACGATTGCCCGATGGATGCGATGACCGACGGTGAACGTGAAATTGACGGTCGTCAGTTCTACCTACGTCTGGCACAGCGCATTATGCACCTGTTCAGCACCCGCACCTCGTCCGGTATTCTGTATGAAGTGGATGCCCGTCTGCGCCCGTCCGGGGCGGCCGGGATGCTGGTGACCACCGCCGAAGCGTTTGCCGATTATCAGCAGAACGAAGCGTGGACCTGGGAGCACCAGGCCCTGGTGCGCGCCCGCGTGGTGTACGGCGATCCGCAGCTTCAGCAGCAGTTTGACGCGATCCGTCGTCAGATCCTGACCAATACGCGCGACGGCGCGGCGCTGCAAACCGAAGTCCGCGAGATGCGGGAAAAAATGCGCGCTCATCTCGGCGGCAAGCAGCGCGACCGTTTCGACATTAAAACCGATGCTGGCGGTATCACCGATATTGAGTTTATCACCCAGTATCTGGTGCTGCGCTACGCTCACGAGAAACCGAAGCTGACCCGTTGGTCGGATAATGTGCGCATCCTCGAGCTGCTGGCGCAAAACGACATTATGGACGAGCACGAAGCGCATGCGTTGACCCGCGCTTACACTACGCTTCGCGATGCATTGCATCATCTGGCGCTTCAGGAGCTGCCGGGCAATGTGGATCTGGCGAGCTTCGTTAAAGAGCGCGAACTGGTGAGCGCCAGCTGGCAGAAGTGGCTGGTTCAACCGTGAAATATGCTATTATCGCGCGAAAATTTTGATTCTCTCAGGAGACACGAATGAAAGTGACGCTGCCGGAATTTGAACGTGCAGGAGTAATGGTGGTTGGCGATGTGATGCTGGATCGCTACTGGTATGGCCCAACCAGCCGTATTTCCCCGGAAGCCCCGGTGCCGGTGGTCAAGGTGGAGACTATCGAAGAACGCCCTGGCGGCGCGGCGAACGTGGCAATGAACATTGCTTCCCTGGGCGCAAATTCTCGTCTCGTGGGCCTGACCGGCATTGACGACGCGGCGCGCGCGCTGAACAAAGCGCTGGCCGACGTGAACGTCAAATGTGATTTCGTCTCGGTGCCGACGCACCCGACGATCACCAAGCTGCGCGTGCTGTCACGTAACCAGCAGCTCATTCGTCTGGATTTTGAAGAAGGGTTTGCCGGCGTGGATCCGCAGCCGCTGCATGACCGCATTCAGAGCAGCCTACCTAATGTCGGTGCGCTGGTGCTCTCCGACTACGCCAAAGGCGCGCTGGAAAGTGTGCAGCAGATGATTAAGCTGGCGCGTCAGGCGAAAGTACCGGTATTGATCGACCCGAAAGGGACTGATTTTGAACGCTATCGCGGCGCGACGCTGCTGACGCCGAACCTGTCCGAGTTCGAAGCGGTAGTGGGTAAATGTAAAAGCGAAGAAGAGCTGGTTGAGCGCGGCATGAAGTTGATTGCCGATTTCGATCTTGCCGCGTTGTTAGTGACTCGCTCCGAGCAGGGCATGACGCTGCTGCAGCCAGGCAAAGCGCCGCTGCATCAGCCAACTCAGGCGCAGGAAGTGTACGACGTGACCGGCGCGGGTGATACGGTGATTGGCGTGCTGGCGGCGACGCTGGCCTCCGGTAAGACACTGGAAGAGGCCTGTTTCTTCGCTAACGCCGCCGCGGGTGTCGTGGTGGGTAAACTCGGGACGTCAACCGTTTCGCCTATCGAGCTGGAAAACGCCGTGCGCGGTCGCGCGGATACCGGTTTTGGCGTGATGAGTGAAGAAGAGCTTAAGCACGCGGTGGCCGCCGCGCGTCGTCGCGGTGAGAAAGTGGTGATGACCAATGGCGTGTTCGATATTCTGCACGCGGGCCATGTTTCTTATCTGGCGAACGCACGCAAGCTGGGCGATCGTCTGATCGTGGCGGTCAACAGCGATGCGTCAACCAAGCGTCTGAAGGGCGAGTCTCGCCCGGTAAACCCGCTGGATCAGCGGATGATCGTGCTGGGTGCGCTGGAGTCGGTAGACTGGGTGGTCTCGTTTGAAGAAGATACGCCGCAGCGCCTGATTGCCGGGATCCTGCCGGATCGCCTGGTGAAGGGCGGCGACTATAAGCCAGAACAAATTGCCGGTAGCGAAGAAGTGTGGGCGAACGGTGGTGAAGTGCTGGTGCTGAACTTTGAAGATGGTTGCTCAACGACCAATATTATTAAGAAGATTCAGAAGGATAGCGGGAAGTAACGCTTCGCGCTTCCCCTCACCCCGGACCTCTCCCCAAAGGGGCGAGGGAGAAAACCGAACGTTCCCCTCTCCCTTTTGGGGAGAGGGTTAGGGTGAGGGGGCAGTTCTGATTACTCTTTTTCTTCAGCAACTGGTGCCGTGTCGCGGTTTTCCAGCTCGCTAATCCGCTGTTCCAGCAGCGCCAGCTTTTCACGCGTGCGCAGCAATACCTGCGTTTGTACGTCAAACTCTTCACGACTCACGACGTCAAGGCGCGTCAGCTGAGACTGGATCACCTGGCGAACTTTCTTCTCAATGTCATCCCCGAACTCTCGCAGACCTTTCGGCATGGATTCGTGGACCTGGCGGGCGATTTGTTCAATTTTCTTCGGGTCGATCATCTCTGTTTCCCTGATTCTGTCGGCATTACTGCTATTGTAGTGTCTTCTCCCCATACGATAAACCAGAATTGTTCGAAGCTTATGCATTGCCGAAGATAGTCATTAGCGTTATAGTGAGTACGCTTATTCTCAGGGCGGGGCGAAATTCCCCACCGGCGGTAAATCAGCTACGCTGAAAGCCCGCGAGCGCTTCTTGTGAATTCAGGAAGGTCAGCAGATCCGGTGTAATTCCGGGGCCGACGGTTAAAGTCCGGATGGGAGAGAGTAACGATTCAGTTGGGTTTAACCCGCTCGCGTTATCTATTTGCCGCTTGTCGGCACTCCTAAGACTGCCCTGATTCTGGTAACCATAATTTTAATGAGGTTTTTTTACCATGAATCAGACGCTACTTTCCTCTTTTGGTACTCCGTTCGAACGCGTTGAAAACGCACTGATTGCCCTGCGCGAAGGCCGCGGCGCGATGGTGCTGGACGATGAAGATCGCGAGAACGAAGGCGACATGGTTTTTGCCGCCGAAAACATGACCGTTGAACAAATGGCGCTGACTATCCGTCACGGTAGCGGCATCGTTTGTCTGTGTCTGACCGACGAACGTCGTAAACAGCTGGAGCTGCCGATGATGGTGGAAAATAACACCAGCGCCTACGGCACCGGTTTTACCGTCACTATCGAAGCGGCACACGGCGTCACCACCGGCGTTTCCGCCGCTGACCGCCTGACTACCGTTCGCGCGGCGATTGCCGATAACGCGAAACCGTCCGACCTCAACCGTCCGGGCCACGTATTCCCGCTGCGCGCGCAGCCAGGCGGCGTTCTGACCCGTGGTGGCCACACCGAAGCGACTATCGATCTGGTGAGCCTTGCTGGCTTCAAACCGGCGGGTGTTCTGTGTGAACTGACCAACGACGACGGTACCATGGCGCGTGCGCCAGAGTGCATCGAGTTTGCGAAGAAACATAACATGGCGCTGGTGACCATTGAAGATCTCGTGGCTTACCGTCGTGAGCACGAACGTAAAGCGAGCTAAGCCCCACTGCTGATGCCGGGAAGCCCGGCGTCGCAGCGCTTTCTTATCTTAAAGGCCGGGTTATCCCGGCCTTTTTGTCGCTAGTTGTAGTTGATCTTGAACAGTACGACCGATTCGAAGTGTCCCACCTTGACCTCTTCCTCCGCTATTTTAGACAGCTCAGCCGTGTAGTTCTGCGTCATCGTTAATAGCGATCCGGTAAAGTCGGCGTATTCTTCATACTGGTTAAATGTGTAGGGCCTGTGGTTATCGCTGTTAAGGATTTTTAGCTGCAGGCCGTTGCCAATCAGCAACGAGGTATCGTCTGCTGACAGGGTCTCTGTGGTGTAAAACGATGAGTTGACCTTAAAACCATCGGCACAGGTTCCGTCCTGACTTTTATTCGTGGTGACGGAGAAGGTGCGAGTTATCGCACCACTGGCGATCTCGTAGGGATTAAATGACCCAAAATCAATGATCTGGTTGGCAGGTTCAATATTGAACGTCACGTTACAGTCAAGGACGCGAATGTTTTCCAGTCCGCTGACGTGGTATTTCAGGTTGGCGGCATCCGGACTCTGGTTCCAGCCATCGGCGCCGTCAAACTGCACGAGGGTAAAGCTGCCGAGCGTACTCTGGTAGTCGTGTGCCGGCATTGCTTTGATTTTCACGTACAGCCGCATACGCGCGATAAACGTTCGCGAGTAGTGAACGTCATCGGCATTTTTACTGCATAATCGCTCTTCCCAGCCGGAAGCCCGAATTTGCGCCGCCGTAAATTTTTCGTAATAGGCATTATCAATACAGGTGTTGGTATCAATCCCTACCGCACCCTGTGTCGTGTCGTAATCGACGCCCGCATAGGTCACTCCGAGCTGATAGTAAGGATCGTCCGTTGAAGAGTAGGGGTTTACCCATGCATAAACGTCTTCGCCGACTCGCCCGTTGCCATCCATTTTATCGCCGTTGTCGCAGTACACCGGGACTTTAATATCGCCGCTTTCCCAGATTTTATCGCCGACCTGGGCGTTATCAGGAACCGCAAATTCTTCTATCGTTTGATATTTATCCGTTGGGCCGCCCGATGCGCCAAGATAGCAATGCACCGCCCATGCGGCCTGAAATGGGCTGAGTAACAGCGCCAGCAGGAGCAGTGATGACAGACGGCGGATCATTTTTTCTCCTCCGAGGCGGTGGCTGTGCAGCTGCTGCGGCAGCTTAGCTGCAGCATCCGGAGCGCACCGTAATCATCCATATAGCCAATGTAGAAACTCGGGCCGTCGTTCGGGCCGGTATTCAGACTGGCGGATCCAAATGGCGGCAGCATGGTGGTTTTAAAACCGGGCGTCACGCCGCGCAAATCTTTGCCGAAATAGGCCAGCGTAATGTAGTAGGGCGTGGGGTTCTGTACCTCTAACGTTTTACCGTTCAGGCGAAAGGTCATCGCGTGTTCTTTTTGGTCCCCCGGCTTTTTCTTCAGAGAGGCGGGACGCCAGAACATTTTGATTTTTGACTGCATAGCTACCTGCACCACCGCGTGATTTTCAGCGGTATCCGGCGCAGGCGGAATTTCCCGAACATTGTAATAAAACAATGACTCCCGATCTGTGGGGAGCGTTGATACGCCGCTCTGTTTGATGATACGAACCTGAGTCATCGCGCCGGGCTCCAGGCGCTGCATTGGCGGCAGGGCGGCAAAAAAGGCATCGCTCTTATTGCCCTTTTCATCTTCGATCCACGAGTAGGCCAGATAGGGGAGATCTTTACTGGCATTGGTTAATTTCAGGCTTGCCGCTTTGTTGTCGCCGTTGAAAATCACCCGAGTGCGATCCGGTGAAACAGCGGCCTGGCTGGTGAAAGATAGCGTGAGTAACAGCCAGAGAAGTCCTTTCATAGGTGTCATTTCTTCATCCTTAATCAATGACAAGGCAGGATTAACTGCCGGGGAAGTTGAGAGAGAGAATCGGGTAAGGTGATGCGACAGGTGATACTGCCCCATTGCACGCGGAAGGTTTTTCCTTCATTAACGCCGCTCAGCCAGACGTGTCCTTCTTCGCTGACCATGCCAACATCGGTTTTGCCATCATCGTCGTACACCACCGCGCCCAGCGGCGGATATTTGCCCTCGGCGGTGCGAATGATGGCGTTGATATCCAGACCCGCGCGCGAAGCCAGCGGTTTATAGCCAATTGCGCCTTCCGTCCAGGTTTCCCGCAATGTATTTTCCGCGACCGTTACGCCATCAGGCAGGGCCTCGAGGTTAACGGCGACGGTGGTGGGCTGATAGCTGGAGATCATTGGCACCACCGCGTAACCAAAGCGATTGGTGGTGTTAAAGTTCCCCTGAACCGGGATATCGGCAATGCCATCGGTGCTGACCATCAGCCGCGGTTCGTTGCCCATACTGCGTCTGTGCAGCGCCGCCCCGTGGCGGGTCGCAGTAAAGGAGCCGCTCCAGCTGGCGCTCGCCGAGGTGTAATCGCTGGCGGCGTAGCTGCCGGCGAGCTGGAGATCGCCGATACTGGAGAGGTGCTGATAGTTGCCGCGAAACTGAGCGCCATTATCCGGTTTATCGCTGGCCGCGCCGGCCGATACGCCCCAGGTGTTGCGTGCATCTGAGGAGTCGTACCAGGAGACGGTGTGAGTGGTGTTGTCGCTGTTACGCATGTCATAGCTTAAGCGCTGGGCGAAGCCGAACGGAACGGAGACGGAGACGTAAATCTGGTTGTCGTTATCACTCTCTTCGTAGTGCGTCGTGCTGAAGGTGGTCGTCAGCGAAATGTTTTTCCAGCTCCCGACGTCGAAGTTAAACCCGGCGGTGATGCTCGCCGAGGTCGATGAATCGCCATCCCACCACAGCTGGCGCAGCGCGGTGACGTACAGATTCATATTCAACGGCTCAATGGGCTGACTGGCGGAAATGCTGATGGTCTGTTTTTCGTCCTGGGTATCGCCGTCGTTGAGCTGGTGGTCGATAAAATTGGCGTAGCTATGGAACGTGCGTTCGGAAAAACGATAGGCTGCAAGCGATACCTGGCTGTCGGTAGCGTCAAAGCGTTTGCTGTAGTTCAACCGGTAACTGGAACCCTTATCTTCTTCCCCGTTATCAAAATGGCTGACGGCGTGGGTGACGTCAAACGAGATGGCTCCCAGCCACAACATGTTTTGCCCGATACCGAGCGCGGCGGAGCGGTAGTCGTTGCCCGCGGTGAGGATGCCGCCGTACAGCGAGGTGTTTGACAATACGCCCCACGAGGCTTCGCTGCTGATAAACGTATCGTTGATGACGCTGTGCGACAGGTCCGGACGCATGCGGCCCGAGGTAACTTTATAGCGAATCTGTCCCTTGCGGGTTAAGAATGGGGTGGAGGCCGCAGACACCTGAAAGGTGTTAACCCGGCCATCTTCTTCGGTTACCTCGACGTCAAGCGTTCCCTGCACCGATTGATTGAGGTCGCTAATCATAAAGGGGCCCGGTGCGACTTTGGTCTGGTAAAGGATCCTGCCCTGGTGCCTCACTGTGACGGTGGCGTTAGTTTGCGCTACGCCGCTGATTTGTGGCGCATAGCCGCGTAATTCCCAGGGTAGCATACGGTCATCGCTAATCAGCGATGCGCCGGTATAGGAAAAACCGTCGAAAATATCCGAACTAAAATCCGTTTCACCGAGCGTCAGCTTTGCGCCGAGCGTTGTCAGCGGACGAAACAAATAGGTACGGGAAATCGTGCGCGACGTAGTGGTGTCTTCGTCGTCGCGGGTTTGGCTCAGCTGATAGTCACTGCGTAAACGCCATGCGCCGAGGTTCACACCGCCCGTGCCGTAGGCGTTCAGGTTTTCACTATGCTCGCCGTCATGGGGACGATAGGTGCTGGCGAAAAGATTGTAGTCCAGCAGAAAACCAGCCACGCCATCATTCCAGGTAGCGGGAGGCATCCAGCCATTGGTTTTCCACGCGACCCATGCCTGGGGAATGGCGATATTCAACTGTTGTTGCGCCATATCCAGCGTGAAGGTGATCTCCGGGTGGGCGCGAAAATCCACACAACCGTTTTCGACGGGCAATGAATGATAAAAATCTTCTTTCAACCCCATGCCTTCTGCCAGATCGACAGGAATACAGGGTAAAACGTCTGCGTCCTGTTTTCTCCAGCGGAGTAAACGGCCGGAGGAAATTTGATTTTTATTGACGGTCACGGCCACAAAATAATTTCCTGGCAGCGTGGTCGGTTTATCTTTGAGCAGGGATATATCAACGCTGTCACGCATGGATTTATCCAGTACGTTAAGGTTGAATTCAGTGGCGCTTGCGGAAAATATAAATAATAAGCCGCAGCAAGATACAGCAATTTTAGCGGTATTCACGGCATCCCTACCTGATTTATCTAATAAAGGGTGGCGGTCGCCGCCACCCTGGATAGATTACTTATATGACAGTACGTAAGTGGCATTTGAAGCCACTGCGCCTGGTGTGGCAGGTGTGGCTTTTGTGCTATCGACCAGTTCCATATAGGCCTGGAATGGCAGGGTTTGTTCGGAGGATGCCTGCACCAGCGTCACTGTTTTCGCGGTGCCGAGAGTAATATTCTGACCCTCGCCATCCAGCAGGCGGACGCCGACGCCCGTCGCGCCACCGGTCATGGTGTTGGAGAGCAGGTTCTCACCTTCAGTAGTCACCGCAGTACTGGTAAAGGTCACATCCACTTTGGTGACTTTCGTTTCGGTGCCTTCGCCATTGTCGGAGTTCGGTAGATCGCAATCGACCAGATGAATACTGGCATCAACGGCATCAGAGTGGCCCTTTGAATTGATGTAGCTGGCCGGCACTTCACCGAGATCGACCTGCTTGTCAACGTCTTCCGCTTTGATAGCGCAAGGCGCGCTGATGACATCACCGGTAAAGGTAATTTTGCCCGAGCCACCGTCGACTGCGGCGAAAGCGGAAGAAGAGGTTAACGCTGCCGCAACCATCGCGAACAGCACAGTTTTTCCCATTTTCATATCAAGGTCCTTGATTGTAGCATTGCTGGTTAATTATATTTAC